>NZNH01000034.1 GCA_002694825.1 Acidimicrobiaceae bacterium
GGAGTGCCTCTCGGGGTTGTAGGATCCTATAACTGTCTGCGGGTGTAGTTCAATGGTAGAACATCAGCTTCCCAAGCTGAGAACGCGAGTTCGATTCTCGTCACCCGCTCCACGGCGCAGGCCCTTTCTCTTGCGAAGCAGCGTCACTTACGGCTGGCATGCTTGACCCAGCGGGGGCCTGAGACCACGATCAGGTCGGTGACCACGAGCCCAACGAATCGCTCCTACTGGGTCGTCCCCGGCAAGCTTGCCGCCGGCGCCTATCCCAACAGGCATTCGGTCACGTCCGACGATCAGATTGACGTTGTCGAGCACTTGCTTCGCGTCGGCATTGGCGACTTTGTCAATCTGACGCAGGACCGTCCGGGTGGCACGGAGAGCCATCTCGTGCGTTACGACCAGGCCATCAACGGGCGGGCAAGCGTCAGTCGTTTTGAAATTCCAGACTTCGGCATTCCAACCGTTGACGCGATGACTGCGATCCTTGACCACATTGACCGACAACTCGCCGCTGGCCTTGGCGTTTACGTTCACTGTTGGGCGGGCGTCGGCCGAACCGGCACGGTCGTTGGATGCTGGCTCATCCGGCATCAGCTTGCCCAAAGTGACAACGTTCTCTCCGTGATTGCGAAACGGCGCGAAGGCAACCAAGAAACCGCTGATCACGCCAGCCCGGAGACAGAGGCACAGCGACAGTTCGTGCGGGCGTGGCAGACAGGCCGTTGACTTCTCCCGTCTTGGCTCTTCAAGAAGGGCCGCAAGCTCCGAAGCGCCCATGAACCTGCACCGATAGCCCTGCCCTAGCCTCGCAACCTATGGCAGAGGAGTTGCGCTGGGCGATCATCGGCACGGGTTTCATCTCCAACACGGTCGCCGAAGCCATCGCTGCATCGCCGGGTTCGCGGGTCGCACTGGTCTCGGGGCGAGATACGGGCCGGGTTGCCGAGTTCGCTGAGCGGCACCGCATCGCTCGCACCTGCGTCGGTTTCGCCGATGCCGTCACCGATCCCGACATCGACGTGGTCTACGTCGGCACGCCCAACCACACCCACCACGACGTGGTCACGGCAGCGGCCGCAGCCGGCAAGGCGGTGCTTTCCGAGAAGTCGCTCACCGCGACGATGGCGACCGCCCACGAACTCGTCGACGCCGTGCGCGACAAGGTGTTCTTCGTCGAGGGGCTGATGTATCTCGCCCATCCCGTGATGCAACGCTTCGTCGACCTGCTGTCCGAAGAGCGGACCGGCACGGTCACCGCCGTGCACGTGCGGTATGCCGCCGACATCAAGTCGGTGGTCAACCCGCTCGGTCGAGGCACGATCTACAACCTCGGCTGCTATCCGGTCTCGCTGCTGCACCTCATCATCCAGTCCGCCTTCGGTGACGACCTTTTCGAGCGACGCGAACTTGCCGGTCACGGCACGCTCACGCCGGATGAAACGATCGGCTCGGCGACGGCATCGGTCCGATTCGCCAACGGGGTCACCGCGACCGTCGCCTCGACCGACGACTACGGGATGGCGTTTAACGTCGGGGTACTGACCACCACGGGCGAGGTGCGCTTCGCAACGAACCCGTGGCTCTCAACCGCCGGCGACAACGTGATCGAGTGGCTGCCCTATGACAGCGATGTCGAGTCGATCAACGTCACGAGTGATGGCGATGCCTTCGATCACCAGATTCGACTCGTCGAGCGATGCGTGGCCGAAGACCGCACCGAGGCACTGCGACCATCACCTCGGCTCCGAGACTCGCTTGAGATCATGGGTTTCCTCACCGAGTGGGAAGCTGTCTGCCTCACCGGACATCGACGCTGACCTGCGCACGACGGGGCGGGCGCCGATCGCAGGCGAGCGCTACCGTTCGGCATGCAGCGATTCGTCCTTGCCGGGCTCTCTCACGAGACCAACACCTTCTCGCCACAGCCCACCACGCTGGGCCGCTTCGGGCGATCCGACGATGAGTCGGGTCTGCTCCACGGGCCGGAGGCGATCGCCAGAATGGCAGGCACCCGGACCCCGATCGGCGGCTACCTCGACATTCTCGACGGCCACGACGCCGAACTCGTCGTACCGCTCGTCGCAAGTGCCGTTCCGTCAGGGCGAGTAACCGACGAGAGCTACGAGACGATGGCCGGGCGCATCACCGACGCCGTTGCAGCCGGTGCAGACGCCGTGTTCCTCAGCCTCCACGGCGCGATGGTCACCGACAGTCACGACGACGCCGAGGGCGAGTTGCTGCGTCGCATCCGCGCCATCGATCCCGACATCCCGATCGCCGTGGCCCTCGACTTCCACCTCGGCATGTCGCCGGAACTCTGCGGAAACGCCACGGTGGTGACCGGCTTCCGCACCTACCCGCACATCGATACCTACGAGACCGCGCAACGCGCCGGGGGCACGCTCCTGCGAGCGCTTGCCGGTGAGGTCGAACCGGTCATCTCGTGGGGGGTGCTGCCACTGATGACGAACATGTTGAACCAGACACCGTTGCATCAGCCGATGAAGGACATCATGGATCGGGCGATCGCCGCAGAGGCTGGCGGTGAGGTGCTGACGGCCTCGGTTTTCGGTGGTTTCCCGCTGTCAGACATCCCCCACACCGGGCTCAGCGTCATCGTCGTGTCCGACGGCGACAAGGCCGCAGGCGACGCCCTCCGCGACGAACTGCTCGATCTCGCCTGGGAGCGTCGCGCCGATTTCATCCACGACTTCGAGCCGATGACGGCGTCGATCGCTCGAGCGACCTCGGTATCGGCGGGCCCGGTAGTGCTCCACGACCACGGCGACAACTGTGGTGCCGGCGGCTTGACCGATGTGATGGCGGTGCTCGCCGAGTGCCTGGAGCAGGGTCTCGACGACATCGTCGCCGGGCCGTACTGCGATCCGGAAGCAGCCGCGATCCTGATCGACGCCGGGGTCGGGGCAACGATCACGCTCGAGGTGGGTGGCAAGGTCGACATGCCCGCTCGGGGGCTCACGGGCCAACCGATGTCCCTGACCGGAACGGTCACCGCCGTTTCCGACGGCCGCTACAAGGTCACCGGCCCGATGATGACCGGCATGGCGATGAACCTCGGCCCCACCGCCGTGCTCGACATCGGTCCCGCCCTCGTGATCGTCTGCACCAACCCGCTCGAGCCGTTCGACGTCGACTTCTACGACGTGCTCGGCATCGACCCGACCGAACATCGCGTCCTGCTCATCAAGTCCCGTCAGCATTTCCGTGCCGTCTTCGAGCCGATCGCTCAGGAAATCATCGGTGTGGCCGGCCCAGGTGTGTGCAGCGAGGACTACTCAGTGGTCGAGTTCGAACACATTCGTCGGCCGATGTACCCGATGGATCTCGATACCCCGAAGACCGTCATCGGGAACTGAGGCGACCGCAACTCGGCGACGGTTCACCCTTGCCCCTCGCCGCTCGAGGCTGACGATCTAGAGTCGACGATCGTGGCGAACGGACGGCACTCGACGCACCTCGGCGAAGTCCAACTCCCACGTGCGGCAAGCTCGCCTCTGCGCGAGGTCGGCCGACGCGTTGGTTTCGCCGTGTCACTGGTCGTTTTCGTTGCGCTCATCGTGCTGCTCGGCCGAGATGGCTACGTCGACGACACGGGCGACCAGATCGGGTTCCTCGACTCGCTCTACTACGCGTCGGTAACCGTCACGACAACCGGCTACGGCGACATCACCGCCGTGTCGGACGGGGCCCGTCTGGCCACAATCGCCCTCATCACCCCTGCTCGGATCGTTTTCCTGATCCTCGTGGTCGGCACCACCGTCGAGGTGCTCACGGATCGATCCCGGCAACTTCTTCTCATCCGACGCTGGAGGCGCCGCGTGCGAGATCACTACGTCATTCTCGGTTTTGGTTCGACCGGGGCATCCGCCGCCGCCGACCTCGTCCGCCGCGGGGTGGAACCAGACAGGATCGTCGCTGTCGACATCGACGCCTCGGCCGTCGCCGGGGCTGCGAACCAAGGCTTCGTCGCCATCCAGGGCAACGCCACGAACAGCGCCGTGCTCGATCAGGCCGCCGTCCGCCAGGCGAAGGCCGTGATCATCGCTCCCAACCGCGACGACACCGCCGTGCTCGCCACCCTCACGGTTCGCGAGATCAACACCACCGCCCACATCGTCGCCGGCGGCCGCGATCAGGAGAACCTCCATCTCCTTCGCCAAGGGGGTGCCGACGAAGCCATCGACGCGACCGCCGCCGTCGGGCGGATGCTCGGCATCGCAACGAAGTCTCCCGGGGCGATCGGCGTGCTCGACGAACTCCTCGAAGCGGGCAGCGGACTCGAACTCGTGGAGATCGAGTGCGCGACACCGAACGATCTTCCGGTGATGCCCGACAACGCGTCGCTCGTCTCGGTCGTGCGCAACGGACGCCACCTCCGCCCCGATGTGGCGGGCGATCCGCAGCCCGGCGATCGCCTCGTCGTTCTCAACGACCGCGACGCCTGACCACCTCCGGCCGAGGTCGTCGTTTGAGAGACCGGGTATCCGCCAGGCCTACGATCACGCCATGACGGGGGCAGACGACACGATCGACCACGAAGCGTTCGAGGCGCAGTGCCGCGCCGGTATCGAGTCGTGGGTCGCCGAACACCTAGGCGGCGAGGTCGTCGCCATGGAACGGCTCGAACGCTGGCGCCCACAGTGGAAGGTCTCGTACACGAGCGGCGGCGAGACCGGTGCCGTACTCGTGCGCGGCAATCGCCCAATCGCGCCGGTCGACGCACTGCGCTTCGAGATGGCGTGCATGCAGATCCTCGAACGCAACGGCATCCTCGTCCCCCACATCCACGGCTGGATGGACGAGCCGGTCGCCTTCGTCATGGACTGGGTCGAGACCGAAGATCGTGCCCCCGGGATGCTCCACACGGCTATGGACACGCCGTCGGAGATGGATCCCGAACGCTGGCAGGCCACGCTCGACTACATGACCCACCTCGCTGCGGTGCATGCCGTACCGGTGGGTGAGTTCGCCGACGTGAAGCAGCTCGCCAACCCACCGAGCGAGCCACGCGACATCGCCTTGCACGCCGTGGACCGCATGTACGCCATGGGCGAGATGGCGGGCAACATCGATCCGTCGTTGTCCTTCCTGCAGATGTGGCTGCGCCGCAACGCACCGACCGATCGCCACGATGTGCACTTCCTGTGCGGCGACGCCGGCCAGTTCATGTCGCGCGGCACCGACGTGGTCGCCCTGCTCGACTTCGAGATCGCCAACGTCGGCGACACCCACTGGGATCTGGCGTGCTTCCGAGGTCGTCACCCCTACGAGAACATGGGCGACATCCCTGCGCTCTACCGCGAGTACGAGCGGGTCACCGGAACACCGATCGATCGCCGGGTCGTCGGCTACTACACCGTTGCGTTCCTGCAGCTCGCCGTCATCGGGGCGACGTTCTTCATGATGCCGGAGATCCGGGGTGGGAANTGGATCGAAGGCATGCTCGAGAAGGCGAGCATCACCCGGCGNGCGTATGAGGCGATCGCCGAACTCCACGGCCTCGAACTGGATCACGACCTCACGCTCCCCGACCCGACCCCCGACTCGCTTGAGGCATCTGGCCTGCGGAAGCTGATCGCCGACATCGGACGACTACCGACCTCGACTGCCTTCGCGGACTGGGAGCGCGACCTGCTCGGCGCCATCCCCGACTTCCTTCTCAACTACACGCGCTACCGCAACTGGTTCGAGACGGTCTCGCGCACTGACATCGAGGCGTTCCTCGGCGAATCGTTCGACGACCTCGCTGCGGCGGACGCCGCAGTTCAGGCCCGTATCGACACCGACGACCCGGCTGACGACAACGAACTCGTCCGGCTCATGCACCGCCGCATGCTGCGCCTCTCGATGATCACGGCCGGCACCAACCCCGACGAGACCAATCCCTTCTTCTACATCCTCGAGCCGGTGATCGACCGCGAGCCAGGCGAGTGAAGGGATTCAGCCGAGCCTGCGCGCCCAGACCGCGTAGAGCGGATCGGTGCGAGCGCCCGGATTGCGGTGCTGCAGGGTCGGCTCCCCGAATCCTTCGGTGAAATCGAAGTAGGCCCCGACGATGCGCATCCGGGTGGCATCGTCGTTCGCGAGCCAACCCCGGATCGCCTTCGTCGGGAAGCAGCGATTCGAGAACGTACACACGAACACTCCGCCCGGTTGCAGCACACGAGCAACCTCGGCAAAGACGTCGAGCGGTCGGGTGAGGTAGTCGACCGATACGGCACAGGTCACCGCTGCGAATGCTGCATCGTCATAGGGCAGTGCCGGGTCGCTGTTGAGATCCTGGACATGCCACTCGTCGGCCATCTCGTTGGCCGCCAACTCGTTCGCGTTCATGCCGGTGACGACAAGCCGATCGGGCCTGGTCGGAAAATGCGAAATCCACGACGAGCAGACGTCGAGCACCGGCCCGGAGCCGGGATCAGCGAGCTGGAGCTCCTCGTACAGCTCACCGATGGCGCCGATCGCACCATCGTCGATGTGCGTCACGAAGCGATCGAACGCATAGAAGTCGGCGTCGTCGGTCTCGTCGCCTCGAGCGAAGAAGCCCTCGGGGAACGAGGTGGCATGGCGGGGGTCCATCCGTCCATCGTCGCGCCGGGACCCGGCTTCGACAGAACCGGCCGAGTCGCAGAACAGATCCTGGACAATCGTTCAGGAGTCGGTAGCCTTACGTACTGGACAAACGTCCAGGAACCATCACACAAGGTCCAGAGGATGAAGCCCACCGCCTTTGCCGCCACCGAGATCAACCTGAACGAGATCCTCGATCTCGACCGCTACCCGATCCACGCCATCGGTGACCCCGCACGCACGGAACTCGTCACCGAGGCCCGCGAGGCGATGCTCGACACCGGCTGCTTCCGGGTGCGCGACTTCGTGCGGCCCGAAGCGATCGAAACCATGGCCGCCGAAGCAGCCTCGCTGCACGACCAGACCTTCTGGTCGGTACAGGATCACAACCCCTACTTCTCGCCCGACGACGAATCGTTCCCGGAGCATCACCCGCGTCGCACGTTCCAGCACCGTCAGAGCGGCTTCATCAACTCCGACCTCCTCACCGAGCAGTCGCTGCTCCGCAAGATCTACGACGCCGACGTCCTCGTGCACTTCGTCTGGGAGTGCCTCGGCACCCCGCAGCCGATCTACCGCTGGGCCGACCCACTCGGCCGCAACCCCTACGGCGTCATGGAACCCACCCACTACCTGCCGTGGCACTTCGACGGCAATGAGTTCACCGTCTCGATCCTCGTCCAGAAGGCCGACGAAGGCGGCGTGTTCGAGTACGTCCCGAACATCCGCACGCCCGAGGCCGAGAACTACGAGCACATCCAGCACATCCTCGACGGGGGCCGCGACGGCGTGCACGAACTCGATCTCCAACCCGGCGATCTCCAACTCTTCGCCGGACGCTTCTCNATGCACCGGGTCACCCGAATCATCGGCGACACCACCCGCTACATCGGGCTCCCGACCTATGTGCATGACCCGTACCGCATGAACCGGCCGTACCACTCCGAATCGATCTACGGCCGCGCCACCGAGATGCATCGTGAACGGGCCAACGTGCTGGTCGACGGCCTCGTCGACTGACCACGCCGAAACTCAGGCGTCGGGCCACCACTCGTCGCTCTGCCGGCGAGCACCGCGCCCTTCCCGACGATCGAGCCACAACGCCAACCGACGCAGCCGTGATCCGGCAAGACGCAGCCACGCCCGGTTACGACGACGGGTGTAGTCGCGGGTGAACGGGCACACCCGAACACAGATCGAGCAATCGCTGTTGATCCGCGTCCAATAGGCGAAGCACCGCTCACCATCGATGGTCCACTTCTTCACGCCGACAAGGTTCGAACGGTTGTGCCGTTCGGTGGTCGGCGGTCCATCGGGAATCGCCTTCGACGGGCAGCCCTTGGAGCAGGCATTGCAGATCTCGCACATCTCGCGGACGCCGAACGAGATGGGCCGATCATGGGCCAGGGGTGCATCGGTGAAGATCTTTCCGAAACGCACGCTGGTACCGAACTCCGGGGTGATGACAAGGCCGTGCTTGCCGTACTCGCCGAGTCCGGCCTGGATCGCGTACGGCACGGCGAGGGCCGTGTCGTTCATCGACGGCACCGCCCGGTACCCGAGGTTGCGGAGATATTGGGCCACGGTGAGCAAGACGACTGCGTCCTGGCTGTACCCCATCCCCGTGGCGGCACCCGACAGGGCCGACGGTGCCGTTTCGATGAGCGTCGAGTCCATCGCCTGCCCGATCACGATCACCTGGTCGAGCCCGTCAGGAAGATCGTTGGGCTTGGGGCCGCCGGCTTGGACGGAAAAGCGTTCGGTGTAGGTCCAGCGATCGTCATAGGCGGCGATACCGACCAGATCGGCACCGGCGGCATGTGCCGCGTGCTTGATCCGGGCCGCGGCCTGCTCAGGCGAGCCGAGATCGACCTGCTCGGCTGCCCCGTCCCGCAACATCGAGAGCGGGTCGAGAAAGCCGTCGCGACGATCGTCGGCCTCGTACATCTCAGCGAACACGTCGGCGACGTGCCAGGTCGCGTTGCGGAACGCATAGTCGTTCTGCTGATACCCCTTCGCCGCTCGCTAGTCAGCGAGGGGTCGGCGGTAGGTGGCGTAGAACATTTCCGCCTTGTCGGTGTGGACATCGGGGTCGTACCGAGACCGACTGAACACATCGTCGACCTGGCTGAACCGCTCGAAATCCGGACCGACACAGAAACCGCACGACGCATCGGACGCGTCGACCGCCACCGGGATACGGGCCCTGGTTCTCGCCCGCTGCGCGGCATCGCCTCGACCGGTGTGCATGGCGGCACCCTAGGTCGCCCGGCCCCGCCGAACCCATCGATGCAAGACTCTGCACATGACGATCTCCCGCCGAGACTTCCTCGCTGTAGCCGGCCTCCTCGGCGTCGGGGGAATGGCAACGGGGTGCGGCGAATGGTTCACCGACGAAGACGCAATCGGCGGTGAACGAGTGATCATCGTTGGCGCCGGTGCCGCCGGGATGGCGACCGCCCACCTTCTCGCCCAACGCGGCGTCGACTTCCAGATGCTCGAGGCCGCCTCAACCCACGGGGGCCGGATCAAACGCACGAACAACTTCGTCGACTTCCCGATCCCCCTGGGCGGCGAGTGGCTCCACGTCGAAGAGGCCACCCTCGCCCGCATCGTCAACGACGACACCGTCGAGATCACCCAAGCCATGGCGGCCTACGACCCGGACGACCTCGCAGGCGTGGTGGAGGACGGGGTCGTTGCGTACAGGCGAGCCGGCTCGTGGCCCGACCTCAAGTTCGTCGGCGCGACCTGGCTCGACTTCTTCGACGAGTACATCGTTCCCGGTATCGCCGATCGCATGGTGTTCGACACCCAGATCCTCCGAATCGAGCACGGCGGGGACGAGGTTGTCCTGACCGATGCCAACAACACCGTGTGGGTGGCGGATCGCATCGTGTTCACGGCGCCGATGAAGGTCCTTCAGGACGGTGACATCGAGTTCGAACCCGGGCTGCCTGCAAGCCATCTTGATGCTCTCGAACGAGCCGACATCTGGACCGGCATGAAGGTCTTCATCGAATTCACCGAGCAGTTCTGGCCCGTGTGGCTCACCGCCAAGCTCGATCGCGGCGGCCAACACCTCTGGTACGACGCTTCCCACGGACAAGACCCGGATGCCGCTCGCGTCCTCGGCCTCTTCACCGTCGGCGACATGTCCGCCCCCTACCAGGCGGTCGATCCTGGCGACGAGCTTCGTGACCTCGTCCTCGCCGAGCTCGACCCACTCTTCGACGGGATCCCGAGCCAGACCTATGTCCAACACATCAGCCAGAACTGGGCCAACGAGCCATTCGTGCGCGCCGCCTACCTCGCCGATTACGCCGACAGCGACATCTCTCAGGACCTCGGAAAAAACATCGGCCCACGGGTCTTCATGGCGGGCTGCAGCTACACGCGCGAGTACGACTGGAGTTCCGTGCACACGGCTGTCCGGTCCGCTCGCGACTGTGTCGACGAGATGTACCGCTAGCGCGCAGCACCAGCAGCGGTGAAGAACCGAACCGCAGGTCGACCGGCCTCACCCGATACGCAGATCGTCCACCGCGGTGACCATGACCCCGTCGACATCGACCTCGTACGTCCGGTCGGCGAGGTCGACTCGAAGTTCTGCCCACCGCCCTTCCCGCTCCCACCGCATGACGAGATGGTCCGGCGCCGTATCGCCGACCGCAAAGGCACCGTCGAACAGCGCTGACTCGGATGTCCGCCACCGAAGCAGGTGAAGGAGTGACCGGACCACCGGCCGCTCAAGTTCGACCTCGAGTGACTCGGAGGAGTGATACGGCCGGTTGATGTCCCGGCCGACACCGGTGCGCCGCAACAACGCCATGTCGTTGGGCGCAGCGAGCAGACCGGCGTAGTAGATCTGCGGGATACCGGGCGAGAAGACCTGGATCAGACGGCTGATGATCTGGGCGGCATCATTGCTGCCGAGCGCCTCGAAGTAGGTGCCGTTGACCTGATAGAGGTCGAGATTCGAGGCCGCCGCACCGGTGGACTCGCGGCTGCGGCCCTCGCTTGCGTCGTGCATCGCCTCGACGAGCGCGTCGACTTGCGCAGGCTGGAGGAGTCCCGGCTTGTCGCCCTCAGGCGCGACATCGACCACACCGATGCCGTCGTGGGTGTCGAGCACGGTGACACAGTTGGTCGGGCGGATGTCGAGCCAGTGTCGGAGCGGCTCGGCGTCACGGGCATGGAGCGCATGCAAGACGAGCGGCGGCAGGGCGAAGTCGTAGACGAAGTCGACCCGAGAGGCGACCTCCATCTGGAACCCGAAGTACGAGTGGATCTCGACCAGCAGGTGCATGCCGCGCTTGTGCGACTCCGTGCGCAGCTGGGAGATGAACTCGAAGCACGCCGGGAGCATGAAGCACGTGGTGCCGCGCTCCTTGATGGCGTAGCCGACCGCATCGAGACGAACGAGCTTCACGCCATTCTCCGAAAGCCGATCGAGCACCGTCATCAGATAGGCCCAGCCGGCCGGGTGGTAGACGTCGATGTCGATCTGCTCGGACGTGAAGGTGGTCCAGACCTCGGTGGGCACACCAGCGACCTCGTAGGTCGTGAACGGTGGCCACGGTCGCGGCCGATAGATCGCCGCAAGTTCCTCGTCGGTGGCACCGCCAGGGAAGATCATGTCTCTGGTGAGGAACATGCCGTGGTACTTCGAGGCCTCGCCCTTCTCGAGCCAGTCCTGGAACGGTTCGGATTCCGACGAGACATGGTTGACGATGAGATCGGCCATGATCTCGAAGTCCTCCCCGAGGGCACCGACCTCGGCCCAGCCCCCGAGCCGGGGATCGACCTGGGTGTGATCGATCGGGTCGAAACCCGCATCCGAGCCATCGATCGGCGGGAAGAACGGCAGTAGGTGCGTACCGCCGAACGCCCCACCAAACGGGCCGCGCATGACCTCACCGAGGCCGACGAGATCGCCGGCGAGACGGTCGACATAGGTGATCAGCTGCGGTGCGTTGCGCAGCGGGGGTGGAGGCGCCGGCCGGGTGTCCATCGACGCGACGCTACCTTCTAGCCTGATCGACGTGACCGATCAGCCGACCCTCCCCGAGACCAGCGATGTCGTCGTCGTCGGTGCCGGTCTCGCCGGCCTTGCCGCCGCCCGGATCCTGCACGAAGCGGGGCGCTCGGTGGTCGTGCTCGAAGCGTCCGACGGCGTTGGCGGGCGGGTCCGCAGCGACATCGTCGACGGCTTCACCCTCGATCGCGGTTTCCAGATCTTGCTGCGGGCTTACCCCGAACTCGACCGTCAGTTCGACATCGANGCNCTCGATCTCCGCTCGTTCGATCCCGGCGCACTCGTTCGGGTCGGCGAGAAGCTCGCNCTGCTCGGCGACCCACTCCGCAAGCCGACGACACTGCCGTCGTCGGTGCTGTCGCCGGTCGGCAGCCTCTTCGACAAGCTTCGGCTCTTGAAGGATCGCGTTCGCCTCGGCCGCACCGACACCCCCCAGTTGTTGCGACAGCCCGATACGTCAACTCGGGAGGGTTTGGCGGCTCGTGGCTACAGCGACGCCATGATCGACTGCTTCTTCCGTCCTTTTGTCGGCGGTATCCAACTCGATCCGACGCTTTCGACCTCCAACCGCATGTTCGACGTCGTGCTGCAGCAACTCTTCCGCGCCGACGCTGTCGTCCCGGCGAAGGGCATGGGCGAGATCCCCGCCCAGTTGGCCGCACGCCTGCCTGCCGACGCCATCCACCTCAACACCCCCGTCACCGCCGTCGGTGCCGGCTCGGTCACCACCGGGCTCGGCACGATCACCGCAACCGACGTGATCGTTGCGGTCGAGGGACCCGCCGCCTCGGAGCTGCTCGGCCTGCCGCCGGTCGACTCCAACCCGGCCACCTGCGTCTGGTTCGCCGCCGACACCCCACCGATCACCGAGCCACTGCTCGTCCTCGACGGCGAGGGGCCGGCCCGCAACATTGCGATCATGAGCAACGTCTCACCGGCGTATGCGCCTGCCGGCAAGGCGCTGATCGGGGGCGCCTGCCCCGGCATGCTCGACCCCGACGCCGAGCCGNNGGTCCGGGCNCAACTCCGCGACATCTGGGGGGNCCANGTCGACCGCTGGNTCCATCTCCGCACCGACGCCATCCCNCACGGCCAGCCNTCNCANCCGCCGTCGTTTCCCCCNAAACAGCGGACNGCGCTGGGCGACGGACTCCACGTCTGCGGCGACCATCGCGACACCTCGTCGATCCAAGGGGCCTTGTACTCCGGTCGCCGCTGCGCCGAAACAATCCTCGCCGGCTGATCAGGTCACGCTGGGTCCCGCCGCCGGGCGGCCACTACGTTGGCGTTCGTGCGTCACACGACCGAGCAACTCGACATCTGGCGTCGTGACGGCGGCGTGATCCTCGATTCGTTCTTCACNGCCGATGAGCTAGCTCCGTGTGTCGACGGCATGGAGCAGATGTACGGGCACCTGCGCCCCGACGATCCGGCGGCCCACGAGAACTTCGACGCCAAGACCCGCTACGCCGCCCAGTTCGCGAACACCACCGACCTGCCGTTCCATGCCACTCCCGAACTCAACCTGATCGGGCTGCATCCCGCCCTCGTCGCCTGCGCCCGAGCGGCGCTCGGCACCGACGACGTTCGGATGTACCAATGCCATACGTGGGCCAAGTTCACCGGCCAGACCGACTTCGATCAGCCGTTTCACTGCGACTACAAGAACCACACACTGACAGTGCCGGGCGAGGACGAAGTCGATCGCACGATCAACTTCATGATCTATCTCACCGACGTCACCGACGAGCACGGAGCGATCCACTATGTGCCGGTACCGGAGTCGGATCCGATCACGGGCCCGATGCGCCCCCAGTTCGCAGGTGAGGCAGCCGNCTACGAAGCGCAGCTGCGAGCGATCGAACGGAGCGGCGCTGCGCCCGCCGGGTCGGTCTTCGCCTATGGCATCGACGTCTTCCACCGGGGCACCAACCTCACCCTGCCCGACGCCCATCGCTTCACCGTCACCGCCAGCTACAAGGCCGCCGGCAACGACCAGATCGGCTGGTCGGCCTGGCCTCGCTTCTTCCGTGAGCCGTGGCACCTCGTGATGGACAACGCCAGCGTCGAACAGCGGACCTGCCTCGGCATCCCCGCACCCGGCGACCCGTTCTGGACCGAGCTGACACTCGCACGCACCAGGGACCGCTGGCCGAACAGCGACTGGTCGGCCTACGACGAGGCGCTCGCCACCTCGTCGTCCGACCACGCCTGCTGATTCGTCGACGAGAAGCGAAGCGCGGCCGCCATCTACGCTCGCCCCCATGGCCGATGCACTGATCCTGACCAAGCGCGACGACGGCGTCGCGATCGTCTCCACCAACGACGATCCGCTCAACCGCATGACGCTCGAGTACGTCGACATGTTCAGCGAGGTGGTCGAGGACATCGCCGCGGACGACTCGATCCGCTCGTTCGTCGTGACCGCCGAGGGCACGACGAACTTCTCCGTCGGCATGAACCTCAAGCAACTGCCCGAGGGCTTGAAGCNGGCGGGCAGCGTCGACGCCTTCTTCGATCAACGGCTGGCGCTGATCAGCCGCATCGAGACGATGGGCAAACCATCGGTCGCCACCCTCTTCGGGCACTGTCTCGGCGGCGGCATCGAACTCCCGCTTGGGTGCACCTTTCGTCTCGCAGCCAAGGAAGGCGCCAACATCGGCCTNCCNGAGATGGATCTCGGCTCGACGCCTGCGTGGGGCGGCAGCGCCCGCCTCGCCAAGACGGTCGGCCGCCAGCACGCGCTCGACATGATCCTGCGAGCCAAGACCCTCACCGGCCCGGAAGCGCTGGCGATCGGCCTTGTCAATGAGGTCTGGCCGCTCGCCGAACTCAAAGAGCGGGCGATCCAGCTCGCCGTCGATCTCGCCAAACAACCCCGCCTTGCCGTGCACGGCATGCTTGCGGCGCTCCACGACGCCGAGCACAAGACCCTCGACGAACTCCTCGTTGCCGAGCGGGCGGCGGTGCACGCAACCATGGGCACACCCGATGCCGCCGAGGGGATGAAGGCCTTCCTCGAAAAGCGAGCGCCGGTGTTCAACCAGGACGTCGGCTGATCAGGCGTGGGGTTGGGTCGCCATCGCCTCGGCGATCACCTCAGCGGCCGACGCCACACCGGAACCACCGAGCGGCGCGCCAACNACCCGAAGGCCTGCCTCGATGGTGCCGAGCGCCCCGAGGAGCGCAGGAGGGTTCACGTGGCCCATGTGCCCGATCCGNAAACTGCCGGTGTGGTCCATGACACCGAGACCGATCGTGAGTCCGGCGGTGTTCTCGCAGACGCTCGCAAGGGTCAGCGCATCGACATGAGGGGTCAGAACGGTGGTGACGCACTCGGCCTGGGCGCCAGGCTCGCGGANCATCAACTCGACCCCACCGGGGGTCTCCCACGTGAGCACCGCTGACCGGACGGCATCGCCGAGCACCCGATGCCGTTGCCAGCGCACGGTGAGGGTCTCTTCGTCGATCATGCGCAGGGCCTCACGGAGGGCGAACAAGTGACTGACCGGCGGGGTGCCGGAGAACTGCTGGTAGATCTGCTCGCCCTCGAGTCGGGCATGCCAGTCGAAGTACCCATTGCGCAGGTCGGCGTTGCGGCCGCGCTCGATCGCACGCTCGTTGACCCACACGATGCCGAGACCCGGTGGGGTCATAAGACCTTTCTGCGACGCGGCAATGGTGATGTCGACACCCCAGGCATCCATGTGGAATTCGTCGCATGCCATCGACGCAATGCAGTCGACGACGAAGAGGGCCGATGACCCCGATTCGGCGATCGAGCGCCCGATGGCTTCGATGTCGTTGCGGACCGAAATCGCCGTGTCGACGTGGACTGCGAGAACGGCAGCGAACTCGTCGGTCGGGCCGGCGGCGAGTCGGGCCGCAACGGCCTCGGGGTCGACCGGTGAGCGAGGCGTTGCCGGCAAGGTCTCGACCTCGATGCCGGAACGCTCAAGGAACAGTCCCCACACGGCCGGAAAGCGACCCGATTCCAGAACGAGNACCTTGTCGCCTCGGCTGAGCGTGTTGGTGGCCGCCATCTGCCAACCGGAGTGACCGTTCCCGATGCTCAAGAAGGCGTGACCGGTGGTGTCGGCGATTGCCGGGAGCCGGGCGAACACCTCGTCGGCGACGTCGAGCAACTCGCCTTCGTAGATGTTGGGCATCGGGAGCCGGAAGGCGGCGAGCACCCGTTCGGGCATGACCGAGGGACCGGGGATCGCCACCATCGGGGTTCCGTGTCGCAACGTCATCGCCGGGACCGTAGTCCTAGGCGTGACGATGCGCTCGGCCCGGCTCGGGCGTCGGTGCGCACTCGCATTCTGTTGAGCCGGTAGGGCTCAGGCAGCCTGGCGGGACTCCGCAGTGGCGGTGACGAACGCAGCGAACGCCGGGCACTCGTCAAGCACGGTGGCGAACTCGCGACGGTTGAACGCCAGTACGTCGGCGTCGCTGAGCGCCGTGACCGTGGCGGTGCGGCGGGAGTTCTCGAGCAGTGCGATTTCGCCGACGATGTCGCCGGCGCCGAGGGTGGCGACCTCATCGCCCTCGCGGCTGACGGCGAGCGAGCCGTCGAGGACGACGAGGAACTCGCGACCAAAGCCGGCTTCATCCATGATGGTCGTGCCGCCGGGAACGGTGACGCGGGTGCCGAGACGGAGCACCGTCTCGAGCTCAGCCGTGGGGACGGTCGAGGCGACCGTGGAATCCAACAGTGTGGTGGGGATGTCGATGCGACGACGGAGCAGCATTGGGGGATACCTCCGAATTTCGCTCCGCACGGAAGCTGCGGGCGTGTCTTCACTGTACGGACGAGGACCGATCTTGAGACGCCGATGCGACAACCGTCACGTCGGTGCTTGACGAACTGGTCAGCGGTTCGAGACACTGCAGACATGACCTCCTTGAACGATCGTTCAACTCACGTGTCGCTGCCGAGTTCCGCGGACCTCGCATCGATCGGGAGCGGCTACCACGAGGATCCGGCAGCCTCGATGTCGCTGCGCGCCGACGCCTACACCTCACCTGCGTGGTTCGCCCACGAGCAGCAGGCGATCTTTGCCCGTACCTGGCAATGGATCGGCCATGTCGAGAACCTCCGAGACGCGGGCAGCTATGTCACCGCACAGATCGCCGGGATGTCGATCGTCGTCGTGCGGACCCACGAGGGNGAACTCAAGGCCTTCTACAACGTCTGCAAGCACCGGGCCCACGAACTCGTCTCTGGTGCGGGCACCACCCGCAATCTGGTGTGCCCCTACCACGCCTGGACCTACGACCTCGACGGCCACCTCACCGGTGCTCGCCGCACGGGCGACCTGATCGGATTCGACACCGCCGAGATCTGCCTCGATGAGGTCCAGGTCACCGAGTTCGGCGGGTTCGTCTACGTCAATCTCGACCCGACCGCAGCACCGCTCGCCGAGCAGGCGGGCGAGCTCGGTGCAGAGATCGCCCACTGGGCGCCCGACGTCGAGCAGCTCACGTTCGCTCATCGCCTGACCTACGAGATCGAGTCGAACTGGAAGAACGTCGTCGACAACTTCCTCGAGTGCTACCACTGCCACGTCGCCCACAAGGACTTCGTCTCGCTCGTCGACATGGACACCTACAAGGTGACCACTCACGGGATCTACAGCTCCCACATGGCCGAGGCCGGGAAGAGCACGAATTCCGCCTACGACGTCAGCGAGGCCACCGTGACCGACCACGCCGTCTGGTGGCTGTGGCCCAACACCTGCCTGATGCGCTACCCGGGCCGCGGCAACTTCATCGTCATGCACATCATCCCCGTCGGGCCGGAGCGGACGCTCGAGACGTACGACTTCTTCCTGGAGACCGCCGAACCCACCGAGGCCGAGCTCGACTCGATTCGCTATATCGACGACGTCCTTCAACCCGAAGACATCGGTCTCGTCGAGAGCGTGCAGCGCGGTATGCGCACGCCTGCCTTCGATCAGGGTCGCATCGTGCACGACCCGACCGGCTCCGGACTCTCCGAGCACGCCGTGCACCACTTCCACGGCCTCGTGCTCGACGCGTATCGCGCCGGCACATGAGTCGGACGTCAGTCGGGAAAGCTCACGAGGATCGCCGCGCAGGCGATCGTGACCCCGCCGGTGCCGTCGACATCGATGGGCGGCACGTTCAAGCCGCCCTTTTCGGCCCGGACGGTCACGACGCCGTACGGCACCTCGTCGGCGACGGCGTCGAGATCGACGGCGTCGGGATCGGCGCAGCCGATCATCACATCGACGTGCATGTCGTCGCGGGACTTACCGGCCGCATTGAAGAGGTTGAGCGAACTGTGTCGAAGGGCGTCAAAGACCGCCCGTCGGGCCGCCTTGGTGTAATCGCGACCTCGGACATCGACGCCCATGCCCATTTCAGTGATCCAGCGCGTGGTGCTCATGGCCGAGACGGTACTTGCCGGCGGCGCCGCGCCATATGGCCGTTCGGTCTCCAACGCGAACCCGCCACCACCCGGGCCGGCATCATCGGCCCACAGTCGAAAGGAACCCTCGATGGGAATGCTCGATGATCGGATCGCCGTCGTCACCGGTGGACGCGGCGGTGTCGGACGGGCGGTCTGCGAACGCTTCAAGGCCGAAGGCGCCATCGTCTATGCCGGTGATCTGAGCGACGGCGGCAGTGTCGGTGGCGATGCGCCCGCCGGCTCCTTCCTTCCCCTCGACGTCACCGACGAGGCTGCTGTCATGGCCGGCTTCGCCCAGGTGCGCGACACCCACGGCCGACTCGACATCCTCGTGAACGCCGCCGGTATCGAGATCGAGGAAACGATCGAGACCACGACGCTCGACCAATGGAACCGGATCTTCGCCATCAACGTCACCGGCACATTTCTCACGTCGAAGCATGCGCTGCCGCTCCTTCGGGAGAGCGAAGGCCACGCTTCGATCATCAACTTCGGCAGCTACGACGGCTTCATCGCCGACCCTGAACTGGCGGCCTATTGCGCCACCAAGGGTGCTGTCCACGCCCTCACCAAGGCGATGGCGTGCGACCACTCCCCCGAAGGCATNCGAGTCAACGCCGTGTGCCCCGGCTATGTCGATACACCGATGCTGCAATCGTTCTTCCAGGAGAACGGCGACATCGACTCGCTGCAACAAGCCGTGCGCGATGTCCATCCGTTGCGCACGTACGGCACACCGACCGACATCGCGAACCTCGTCAACTGGCTGGCGAGCGACGAGGCTCGCTACGCATCCGGCCAATTGTGGGTGCTCGATGGAGGCCTGTCGGCACAGGTCCAGCAGATGCGGCTCTGATGCACGACGACCCCTCGACCGGAAAGCGGGAACGCATCCTGGAGGCGGTCCTTGCGGTGCTCGCTCGCGACGGCATCTCGGGCGTGACCATGCGAGCCGTCGCCCGGGAGGCAGAGGTAGCGCTCGGCCTCGCCACCTACTACTTCGAGGACAAGGACGGTCTTGTCGCTGCGGCGCTCGAACGGATCGCCGATAGCGACGCCGCCCTCGTCGAGCCGACCCCCGGTGCCGAGCCTGGCGAAGCGCTGCGAGTTGCTCTCCACCGCATCGCCGACCCTGATTTCCTGTCCGTTCCGTACCTGGCCCTCCGGCTCCAACTGTGGTCGCTCGCCGGCGTCGACGAGCGGTACACCGCGATCAACCAGGCGGCGCAGCGGCGCTACCTCACCGGTCTGGTCGCGTTGCTGGCCNNCGCGAGGCCCGATCTCGATCCCGGCGAGGTCGAACGGCGGGCCAACGACATCCTCATCGTGCAGAACGGGGTCTGGTTGACCTCGGTCCTCGTTCCCGACCCCGACACGGTCGCCCGCTCCGTTGCCAGAACCGAGGCAATCGCCTTCGATGACGGGCCTGACAGCGCGGCGACCCGCCCGGGCTGAGGGTCAGGCTCGTGCCGCGGCATGCGCCGCGTGCACGACCCGGATCGACCGCATGACATGGTCGGTCGTCGGGAACATCCGGTTCATCGCATAGACGACCACGAGGTCCTGCTCGAGGTCGACGACCGCCATCGAACCCCCAAGGCCGGCCCACCACACCGTCTCGTCGTTCACCCCGACCGGCGTCGATCGAGAGCTGTGTCCGAAACCGACACCCATGCGGACATTCGTACCCGTGACAGGGTCGGGACCGTCCCAGTCGACCGTGCGGACGAGATCAAGCGCACGGTCGCCGAGTGGGTCGTGGTCGATGACCGGGTGGCGAGTGAGGAGGCTGAGCAGCTGCGCGACGGAGCGAGCGTTGCCGTGGCCGTTCGACGAGGGAAACTCTGACGCCTGCCACCGAACCGTGTTGACGTCGGCCACACGGTCGGGACCGTCGTTCGATGGCGGCATTGCGGCGTGGTCGATTTCGGCAATCCGCGACCGGACCGACTCGGGAACGCCCAGGTGGAAGTCGATGTCATGCGGTTCGGTGAGCTCAGCGCGGATCCAGTCCCCCATCGTCTGCCCCGTGACCCGGCGTACGACCTCGCCGAGCAGGAACCCCTGGGTGAAGGCGTGATACGCAAACGCCTCCCCGGGAGGTCGAATCGGCGGCTGCGCGGCCAAAAGAGAGCAGCATTCGTCCCAATCGAACATCGTCTCGTGCTCGAGTGGCGGCCGGAACTCGTGGAGCCCGGCCAGATGGGTGAGCGCGTGGCGGANGCTGACATCGTCTTTCCCGGCCGCCGCGAACTCGGGCCAATGCACGGCGATCGGATCGTCGACCGACAGCACACCCCGGTCGTGGAGGAGCAGCACGACGAGCGCCGCGACCGTCTTGGTCGTGCTCCACAAATTAACGATCGTGTCGGACTCCCACGGGCGCGATCCGTCGACCGACGCCGAGCCACCCCAGACGTCACAGACAAGACGTCCACGGTGCACGACCGCAGCACTCGCGCCGAGTTCCGCATCCTCGTCGAAGTTGGTAGCGAGCGCCGACCGCACCGGTTCGAACCGCTCGTCGGCGTCGCCGCTGATCGTGGGTGCCATCGGCCACCTCCGCATCCGGGCGAACGGCGGCGATCGTAGTCCTGACATGCGCCGCCCCACCCCCCTGCCTGCCGGGCCCGGCCAGGAGTCCGTCTGGGACTACCCCCGCCCACCCCGCATTGAGGTTGTCGATCGTCACGTCCGCGTCGAAGTCGGTGGCCTGGTCGTGGCCGACACCCGCGCCCCCATCCGGATTCTGGAGACCAGCCACCCGCCGACCTATTACATCAACCCCAACGATGTGGAACTCGGGTTGCTGCAGGCCGTTCCCGGCGGCACGTATTGCGAATGGAAGGGCGAGGCCGCCTATTTCGATGTCGTCGTTCCCGATGGGAGAGTCGAGCGTGCCGCCTGGTGGTACGAGGAACCGACCGGCGACTTCGCCGACCTCAAGCACCATCTCGCCTTCTACCCGGCACTCGTGGCGTGCTTCATCGATGGTGAGCGAGTCCAGCCGCAGCCCGGGTTGTTCTACGGCGGTTGGATCACGAGTGATGTGGTCGGCCCGTTCAAGGGCGAGCCGGGCACCAACTTCTGGTAGCGGCCAACGCGCCGCCGAGGAGTCGACGGCAGGATCCCATCCATTAGCCCAAGGCTAAAGAGGGCCGATAGCCTGACGGGATGGCCCAGATCACGATCGGTTCTCGGATCAAGAAGTCGCCGTTCCACGCCGCCGCGGCCGCAGCGGGTGCGACCCACTACACGATCTACAACCGCATGTACATGCCGACGAGCTACGGCGACCCTCTCGGCGAATACGAGCGCCTGATGACCGGTGTGTCGATCTGGGACGTCGGCGCCGAGCGTCAAGTCGAGATCGAAGGCCCCGACGCCCGCGCCTTCGCCGACTATGTCTCGTGCCGCGACCTCTCGACCCTGAAGGTCGGCCGAGGCCGCTACACGCCGATGGCCAACTACGACGGCATCCTGATCAATGACCCNATCGCGATGCCGATCCGTGAGGACCTGTGGTGGCTGTCGATTGCCGACAGCGACGTCGCCTTGTTCTGCCAGGGTGTCGCCGGCGCAAAGGGTTTCGACGTCACCGTCCGCGAGCCCGATGTCTCGCCGCTCGCGATCCAGGGGCCCAAAGCCGAGGATCTCGTTCGTGACCTGCTCGGCGACATCGTCGACGAGATCGGCTTCTTCCAGTTCCGCGAAGTCGAGCTCCAGGGCATCCCGATGGTCGTCATGCGATCCGGCTGGAGCCGTCAGGGCGGCTTCGAACTCTTCTTGACCGACGGCAGTCGAGGTCAGGAACTGTGGGATCTCGCCTTCGCGGCCGGTGCCGCATACGGGGTCGCCCCCGGAACCCCCCACCAGATGGAACGCATCGAGAACGGCCTGTTGTCGTATCGNTCCGACACCGACGACGACACCGATCCGGTCGAAGCCGGCCTCGGCAAGTGGTGCAACATGGACGCCGGTGACTTTGTTGGCAAGGCCGCGATCATCGCCCGCCACGAGGACCCCGANGCCCGAAAGCTGCTCGTCAACGTGCACATCGACGGCGACATGCCCGCATCGGAGAACCCGTGGCCGGCGACCGTCGCCGATCAGCCCGCCGGCGAGCTCCGCGTCGGTGTCTGGTCACCCAAGCTGGAACGCAACATCGGNCTCGCATTGGTACCGGTCCGCCATGCAGTGCCAGGGACCATGCTCGACGTTGATGCCGAGGGTGTGGCGCTCACGATGACCGTCACCGACATCCCGTTCGGCGACAGCCTCTGATCGATCGTCGGGTCGACGCGGTCTAGAGCACGCGGTCGAGGACAGCCTCGAGCGAGGCNACCGTACGGTCGACGTTGTGCAGCTTGTCGAGGCCGAACAGCCCGAGGCGGAAGGTCGAGAAATCGTCGCCCTCGTCCACCTGCAACGGCACGCCACCGGCGATCTGCATACCGGCAGCGGCGAACTTGGCACCGCTCTTCACCTCAGGGTCGCCCGTGTAGGACACGACGACACCTGGCGCCTGGAAGCCCTCGGCCGCGACGGAGATCACGCCTCGTGACTCGAGCGCGGCACGCACCTTCGTGCCAAGTTCCTGCTGCTCGGCCATGACCTTGTCGAAGCCGTACGCCTCGGTCTCGAGCATGACATCGCGGAAGGTACGCAGCGCATCGGTGGGCATGGTGGTGTGGTAAGCGTGACCGCCGGTCTCGTACGCCTGCATGATCTCGCGCCACTTGCGCAGGTCACAGGCGAACGATGAGCTGTGCGTCTCCATCAGACGGTCGTGGCCCCGCTCGCTGAGCATGACGAGCCCGGCGCACGGCGACCCGCTCCAGCCCTTCTGCGGCGCCGAGATCAACACATCGACACCAGTGGCCGCCATGTCGACCCAGATCGCCCCCGACGCAATGCAATCGAGCACCAACAGACCACCGACCTCGTGGACGGCATCGGCGAGCGCCGAGATGTAGTCGTCCGGCAGGATCATGCCTGCCGAGGTCTCGACGTGCGGTGCGAACACAACCGCCGGCTTCTCTTCGCGGATCGTGGCGACGACATCGTCGATCGGGGCAGGGGCGAACGGCTCCTGGCTACCGGGCTCGGCCCGACGGGCCTTCATCACCGTGTGGCTCGCCGGGATGTTCCCAGCCTCGAAAATCTGGGTCCAGCGATAGCTGAACCAGCCGTTGCGCACGACAAGCACGTGCTCCCCGGTGGCGAACTGACGGGCGACCGCCTCCATGCCGTACGTGCCGCTACCGGGCACGACCACAACGGCCTCGGCGTTGTACACGTCGCCGAGTACCCGGGAGATGTCGTTCATCACCGTCTGGAACGACACGCTCATGTGGTTGACGGAGCGGTCGGTGTACACGACGGAGTACTCGAGGAGGCCGTCGGGATCGATATCGGGAAGCAGGCCAGGCATGGCGCGGAGCCTACTGCTCACCAGTCGACCGATGACGAGCGGCAAGCGCATCGTCAGCGGTGTTGCTCGTCGCTAGCCTCCACAGCACATGGTCACCCCCGCCGACGAGCAGCCTGAGACCATGACGGTCGACGAGTTCCTTGCCGGCGCGCGGGCGCGCCTCGACCAGGTGCTGGCAAGGGTCTCGAAACCGGGGCGAGGCGGGTCGGGCAACGGCCCGGAAACCGATTCCCGGTAGCCGAGTCGGGGCCGGACGGGGTAAACCAGGATCGTGCTGATCGTCGTCTCCCCTGCCAAATCACTCGACTACGAGTCTGAGCTCCCCACCAAGAAGCATTCCGAGCCGCGCATGCTCGACGAAACCCAAGAACTCGTCGACGTGATGGCGGAGAAGTCGCCTGCCGAGATCGCCAGGCTGATGTCGGTTTCCCAAGGCCTGGCCGAACTCAACCATGAGCGGTACCAGGACTTCGAGCAGCCGTTCACCACCGACAACGCCCGCCCGGCGATCCTCGCCTTCACGGGCGACGTGTATCTCGGTATGGATCCGAGCGGCACCTTCACCGAACGAGATTTCACCCACGCCCAGAAGGTCCTCCGGATCCTGTCGGGCCTGTACGGCGTGCTCCGCCCCCTCGACCTGATGCAGCCGTACCGGCTCGAGATGGGCACCTCGCTGAAGACCGACCGAGGCAACTCGCTCTACTCGTTCTGGGGCGACCGCATCACTGATCAACTCAACGCCGACATCGCCGAGTCGCCGGGCGCGAACGTGCTCGTCAACCTGGCCAGCAACGAGTACTTCGGATCAGTGAAGCCCGACCGGATCGATGCCCGGATCATGACGCCGACCTTCCTCGATTCCAAGAACGGCGGTCCGTACAAGATCGTGTCGTTCTTCGCGAAGCGGGCTCGTGGCGCTATGTCGGGTTGGATCATCCGAGAGCGCATCAAGAGCGCGAAGGCCCTCGTCGAATTCGACGGCATGGGCTACCGCTACGACGCCGAACGCTCGACCCCCGACGAACCCGTCTTCGTGCGCGAAGACGGCGCGATGGGCTGACGCCGACGCCGAGGTCGGCCAAACTCGGCGCCATGAATCAACCGAGCCTCGAGCGAGGCGCCGACGACCAGACGTTCCACGACGTCATCGAGGCCTACTGCGGCGCGCTGTCGTACGCGCCGGGTGAGACCGCGACGGTGCACGTCTCCACCCACGCAGCGGCGTACGACGTGGTCGTCGAGCGGTGGGGTGGCGAGCGAACCATCGCCTGGGCAGCCAACACGGTGCCCGGTACCTTCCACGAACCCCCGGCCGATGCCGACGCGAACGGGTGCGGTTGGCCGACGTCGATCGAGATCCCGATCGACGAATCGTGGCAGTCGGGCTTTCATCTGATCACCCTTCGCGCCCACGACGGGCCCGACGGCCGACGGGTTGCCCACACCGGCTTCGTCGTGCGGGCCGGAGCGCAGCAACAGCGTGCCGTGCTCGTGCTCGCCACCAACACCTGGAACGCGTACAACACGTGGGGCGGCAAGAGCCTCTACACCGGCGGCCACCAGGTCTCGTTCCGGCGGCCGTGGGCCCGCGGCATGCTCGACCGGCCCGAAGTCGAGCGTGACGACCGAAAGTCACGACCGGTCCACACCGGCGAGGAACCCGACGACGGGGGGTTCATCTTCCAGGAGTACCGCCTGCCCCGGAACTATCCGTCGGCGATCGGGTCGACCGGCTGGTTCACCCACGCCCGCCGCTTTGTCGAGTGGGCCGAGCGCGACGGGCGCTCCTTCGATCTGCTCGCGTCGACCGACCTTGACCTCCACCCCGACTGTCTCGACGGCTACGACCTCGTCCTCGGGGTCGGTCACGACGAGTACTGGTCGGCGGGGCAGCGCACGGCGATCGAGACCCACGTGCGACGCGGCGGCCACTACGCCTCGTTCTCGGGCAACACGATGTTCTGGCAGGTCCGCATCACCGATGGCGATCGAGGTACGGCAATGATCGGCCATAAGTACGCAGCTCATCGCGACGATCCGGTCGTGGGGACCGACAACGAAGCGTCGATGTCGGGCATGTGGGCCGACCCGCTCGTCGGCCAGCCCGAATGGTCGTTCCTCGGCGCCGGCTCGGCCTTTGGTCTGTACGCCCGGTTCGGGAGCGGCACGCCACGAGGCGTCGGTGGCTTCGTCGTCTACCGGTCCGACCATTGGCTCTTCGAGGGAACCGGCCTCGGGTACGGCGACGTGCTCGGCCTCGACGCGGGCATCGTCGGCTATGAAACCGTCGGCTGTCCGATCCAACTCGACGACGTCAACCTTCCGGTGCCGCGCCCCCGGGACGATCTTCCGGCAGAGCAGGAGATCGTGGCGTGGACACCTTCCACCAACCTGGGGATGGGCGACTACCCGAAGTCGGTTGCGGCGTTCGGCGACCAGGGCGATCTCGAGTTCGTCGCCGACCGGGTCTTCGCCGACACGGCCGACCCGATCGGATCGGCTCGCCACGGCAACGCCGTGATGTCGGTCGCTCGTCCCTTCGACAGTGGCGGCGAGGTCGTCGTGTGCGGCTCGACCGACTGGGTGTTCGGTCTCGGCGACCCCCGAGTCGCTCGGGTGACCGCCAACGTGCTCGACCGGTACCTCGACTGAGTCATCCGGCCGGAACGTGATTAGGCGGTCAACGCCCGGAACCGATCGAGATCGACGTTGCCACCCGAGAGGGTGATCCCCGCCCGCTGACCCGTCACGTCAACGGCACCGCTGAGCACCGCCGCGAGCGCAGACGCGCCCGACGGTTCGACGACGACGTTGAGGCGCTGAAAGGCGAGCCGCATCGCGGTCACGATCTCCTCGTCGGTCACGGTGACGATCTCGTCAACCCGCTCCTTGATCACCGGAAAGGTGTGCGCACCTGGCGCTCGCGTCTGCTGGCCGTCGGCGATGGTTCGTGGCGTGTCGGGGAGTTCGACGATGCGGCCCTGCTCCAGTGACTGCCTGACGTCGTCGCCTGCCTCGGGCTCGACCCCAATGACGCGGACAGGGCCCATCGCTGCGGCGACCGTCGCACAACCCGAGATCAGTCCGCCTCCGCCGACGCACACGACGAGCGTGTCCAACGGGGCTGTGTCGAAGAGTTCCATCGCCAGGGTTCCCTGACCGGCCATCACATCACGGTGATCGAACGGCGGGATGAGGGTGAGGCCTCGCTGCTCACCGAGTCGCTCCCCGATGTCCTCCCGGCGCTCCGTGTAGCGGTCATAGGAGATGACGTCGGCGCCGTAACCGACCGTCGCCGCACGCTTCACCGCCGGAGCGTCATCGGGCATCACGATCACCGCCGGAATGTCGTGCAACGCAGCGGCAAGCGCGATCGCCTGTCCGTGGTTGCCTGAGGAGTACGTCACCACACCGCGAGCGCGTTCATCAGGGGGGAGCGCGGCGATGGCGTTGTAGGCGCCACGGAACTTGAACGAGCCGGTGCGCTGGAAGCACTCGGCCTTGAGCCGGAGATGTGCGTCGAAGCGCTCGTCGAGGGTTCGACTGGTGAGCTCGGGGGTGATGTTGGCGATACCGGCGAGCCGCTCGGCTGCCCGGGCGACGTCGTCGACGTGCAACTCGGGTTCCATGTCGCGACCGTAGGCGAGAACGTCACGCGGTAGCTCTCTAATTCCTCGTACTGTTCAGGCATGGCACCGCAGATCCTCGTGCTCAACGGACCGAACCTGAACCTCCTCGGCACGCGCGAGCCCGAGGTCTACGGCACCGACACGCTCGACGACATCGTCGCCGAGCTCACCGCCATCGCCGCCGAGCGAGGCGCGGAGCTGCGTCACGTCCAGTCGAACCACGAGGGCACGCTGATCGATGCCCTCCATGACGCCCGCGAGTGGGCCGACGGCGTGATTTTCAACCCGGGCGCCTACACCCACACCTCCATTGCACTTCGGGATGCCGTCATCAGCAGCGAACTGCCGGTCGTCGAGACCCATCTCTCGAACGTGCACGCACGAGAAGAGTTCCGGCATCGGTCGATGCTTTCGGGTGTGTGTCTCGGCGTCGTCCTGGGCTTCGGGAAGCACAGCTACGCGGCAGCACTCGATGCGTTGCTGCGTCATCTCGACTGAACCACCCGTCGATCGGGGTGCACCGCCGTCGGTGATGCCGGCTGCTCAGCGGGTCAACCGCTGCTGATCGAGCGTGCGGACCACGTGAAGATCCGACCCCATCGACTTGACCTGTCCCTGCAGGGCGTCGAGATGTTTGCGTCGGGGCGCCGCATCCCACATGCCCGCACCGGAAATCACGAACCCGACCGCATACACGAACCAGTGACCGCTGAGCAGGAAGCAGACAAAACCGATCCAGCCCGCTGCCTCGGCAAGGCCGATTCGGATGAAGGTGGCGCGCTGGTAGGAGCCGGCGAACGCTTCCGGCGTTGACACGTCGGGCTCGTGCACGAATCGGGGCACGAGCATCTGGGCGAAGACGCCGAGCATCGCGGTGATCGCAATGCCGGTCGAGAGGCCGAGCGGGGCGCCATCGCGTTGACCGAAGAGCAGCACCGGGATCCAGATGATCACCAACACGTTGGCGAAGCCGAGCCAGACCATCCGCATCGACTGCAGGCCCGAGGTCTGTCCGACCATCGCCCGCATGCCGATGAACGGCACGATCAACTTCGGGTAGGTCCGAAGTACCGGACCCCAGCCGGGGTCGGCGTGCGGCGTGCTCACACCAGTTCGATACCGGCGCTGGTCATCTCGGCCAGCGCGGCCTCGGTGGTGTCGGGGGCGACGCCTGCGCAATGGTCGAGCAGCACGCGGGTGTCGAAGCCCGCTGCCTTCGCGTCGAGTGCCGTGGCCCGCACACAGTGATCGGTGGCAAGTCCGACGACATCGACGGCCGTGACGCCACGAGCAGTCAGCCAGGCGCCGAGCAGGACCGATTCGTCTGCTGACGCGCCGCCGTCAAACCCGGTGTAGCTCGCCGTCGTGCGCCCCTTGAGGAAGAGTTCATCGATGGCGATGTTGAGGCTGTCGTGGAACTCCGCACCGGGGGTCTCGGCGCCGCAGTGGACCGGCCAGGTGTCGACAAAGTTCGGGGCGTCGTGACCGGTCGCCCAGTGCTCACCCGGATCTTGATGCCAGTCCTTGGTGGCGACGACGAAGGCGTAGGTTCCCTTGGCCCGGTCGAGGCCGACGGTGTCGGTGATCGACTGGGCGACAGCGGCGCCGCCGTCGACCGCCAGTGAGCCACCTTCGCAAAAGTCGTTCTGCACGTCGACGACGACGAGGGCCTTTCTGGATTCCGGCATCGGCGTGGCCTCGCTCATTGGGCACCTCCGGAGGGGACGGGGGTCGACAGGGGTTCTTCGACACCTTCCCAGACGGTGGGGATGGCAGGCGAGTGGGTGGGCCATGGCGTGCGGTCGGCGTCCTGGAGTCGGCTGCGCCGCTCCGCACATCGGGCTTGGGCTTCAGCCGGGTTGGTGAGGTCGGCGACGATCTCACCGTCGCGCACGAGCGGCACCTGCGGATTCATCGTGTCGTCCTCGAGTTCGACGGGCAGAACCGAGAGGACCTCCTGGATGAACCGGCCATCGGCATCGACAACGCGATGCACATCCTTGCGGCCACCGAGGGTCCTCTTGCCGGGCGAGAGTTTGCCGACGGCGCGCAGCTCGCTGTGAGGTTCGTCGGCGACGGCGATCGACACGAGCTTGTAGACCATCGAGGCGGTGGGGTGGCCTGAACCGGTGACGAGGCTGGTGCCGACGAGGTACGCGTCGATCGGTGCGCCCGCCGCTTCGAGTTCCGCGACCCGGAACTCGTCGAGGTCGGAACTCACAACGATGCGGCAGTCAGTCGCGCCGAGGCTGTCGAGCAGTTCGCGGGCCGCCACGCTGTCGCGCAGCAACTCGCCGGAGTCGATGCGGATGGCCCCGATGTCGGGACCGACGACCTTCACGGCCCGACGGATGCCTTCCATCACGTCGAACGTGTCGACCAGGTACGTGGAGCCGACGCCGAGGGTGGCCCGCTGCGCCTCGAACGCCTCCTCCTCGTCGGTGTGAGCGAGGACGAACGCGTGCGCTGTGGTGCCGCCCGTGGGGATGCCGTGACGCCGCCCGGCCTCAAGGTTGGATGTGGTGTCGAACCCGCCAACGAACCCGGCGCGAGCAGCGGCGACGGCGGACTCGGGATCGGTGCGGCGCGAGCCGCCCTCGATCAAGAGGCGGCCGCCGGCGGCATCGGCCATGCGGGCCGCAGCCGAGGCAACGGCGCAATCGTGATTGAGCACCGAGAGCATCACCGTCTCGAGCACGACGCACTCGGCGAAGCTTCCGGTCACGGTCAGAACCGGCGAGTACGGGAAGAACAGTTCGCCCTCGGCGTAGCCCGTGATGTCGCCGCTGAATCGATATTCCCGCAGCCAGTCGGTCATCTCGCCGTCGGTGACGACCCCAGCCCGCACGAGATGGTCGATCGTGGCGTCGTCGAAGCGGAAGCGGCTGACGGCGTCGAGCACGCGATCGATGCCGGCGACGACGCCGTAAGCACGACCGGCCGGGAGTCGGCGGGCGAAGACCTCGAACACGGCTCGTCGATGGGCGACACCGGATTCCAGTGCCGAGGCGACCATCGTGAGTTCGTAGTGATCGGTCAGCAGCGCCGACGTGGGCGGTTCCACGTCTTCACCCTAACGGGACCCCACCATGACCCCGGCGTCGTTTGTGCCCTTGTGATCGATCGACGGCCGGGCCGGTCAGAACGTCTCGCCGAGGGGTACGTTTCTTTTCCTGATGAATGCTCCCAGCCCGTTCATGGTGATGCACTCGATGACGGCCGACCGGTCCGTGCTCGATGGCAAAGAACTCACCAAGCAGACCCGCCGGCGTGTCATGTCGTTCGCCCGGCCCTATCGGGCCTCGATCGTCGGCTTCCTCGGAACGATCATCGCCTCGACCTTCCTCGGCCTGCTGCCTCCGCTGTTGATCCGGGAGATCTTCGACGATGCCATCCTCGACGGCGACGGCGGCTACCTGAACATCCTCTTCCTCTTCATGATCGCCGCCGCGCTCGGCGAAGCGGTGCTCGGACTCGTCGAGCGCTACCTGTCGAGTCGGATCGGTGAGGGCCTGATCTACGACCTTCGGGTGAAGCTGTTCGACCACGTCCAGCGGATGCCGATCGCCTTCTTCACCCGCACCCAGACCGGCACGCTCATCAGCCGGTTGAACAATGACGTCATCGGTGCCCAGCGGGCCTTCACCGGCACGCTCGGCACGGTGGTCGGCAACGCCATCACGCTCAGCGGCACGCTCATCGCGATGCTGCTGCTCGAGTGGAAGCTCACCCTGCTGGCCATTGCGATTCTGCCGGTCTTCGTGATCCCCGCCCGCCGCGTGGGTGCCGGTCTGAGCGACATCACCCGTGAAGGGATGAACCTCAATGCGTCGATGAACAACACGATGACCGAGCGTTTCAACGTCTCCGGCGCCCTCCTGGTCAAGCTGTTCGGCCGGCATCACCGCGAGGCTGTCGACTTCGGCGACCGCGCCGGTCGGGTCCGCGACATCGGTGTGAAGTCGGCGATGTACTCCCGAGTCTTCATCGCTGCGCTCACGTTGGTCGGTGCCATCGGCACCGCCCTCGTCTACTGGTGGGGTGGCCATCAGGTCATCGATGGCGGCATCACGCCCGGCACGCTTGTCGCGCTCGGTCTCTACACCGTGCGGATCTACATCCCGCTCACGTCGCTTTCGAACGCACGCGTCGACATCATGACGGCCTTCGTGTCGTTCGAGCGGGTGTTCGAGGTCCTCGACACACCCAACGCCATTGAGGACGCCGACGATGCTGTTGAGTTGCCGACAAGCACTCGCGGTGCGATCCGGTTCCAGGATGTCGTGTTCCGGTATCCCGATCCGGCGCCCGGAACTCCAGCGTCGCTTGGTGGGGGCGAGACGACCGCATCAGCCGACGACGTGCTCCGGGGGGTCGATGTCGACATCGCACCCGGTCAGATGGTGGCGATCGTCGGGCCATCCGGTGCCGGCAAGACCACCATGACGTCGCTCGTGCCACGCCTCTACGACATCACCTCGGGGGCAATCACGATCGACGGTCTCGATATTCGGGCGGTCACCCAGGACTCGCTGCGCCAGTCGATCGGTGTTGTCAGCCAGGATCCACATCTCTTCCACGAGAAGGTCAGTGACAACCTTCGGTACGCCCGACCCGACGCAACCGACGACGAACTGGTCGCCGCATGCGAAGCAGCACGCATCCATCACGTGATCGCCGAACTCCCCGAGGGGTACGACACCGTCGTCGGCGAGCGCGGCTACCGACTGTCCGGTGGCGAGAAGCAGCGGCTCGCCATTGCCCGCATGCTGCTGAAGGATCCGGCGATCGTGATCCTCGATGAGGCGACGAGTCATCTCGACACCGAAAACGAGGCTCATGTGCAGGAGGCACTCGCCGAAGCGCTCCGTGGGCGCACCTCGCTCGTGATCGCCCACCGCCTGTCGACGATCACCGACGCCGATCAGATCCTCGTCCTCGATGACGGTCGCATCGTCGAACGGGGAACCCACGACGAATTGCGTCACGCCGGTGGCTTATACGAGGAGCTCTACGAGACCCTCGTCCGCGCCGAGCACACCTGACCGGCTACGAGCCCGCTGCACCCGTCGGGCGGACGTGGAGGCCGCGTGTCGCCGCCATGAACGGCGACCGCATCAACACGAGCGCCGCCAGCGCCGAACCGGCGACGACGACGTACATCCCGTCGTAGCCGACCGATTCGGCCACGAATCCGAGTGCGAGCGTGCCAGCGGAGTTGGCGAGGTCACCGAAGGTAGTCACCGTGGCGACGGCGCGCGACCGTTCGGCGTCGGTGGCCGAGTCGACGGCGATGAGGATCAGGAGTGGCACGTTCCACGCCATGCCGACTGCGATCACGAAGGCGGCGACGTACAACTGCGACACCCCATCGGCGGTGGCCAACAGAAGGGCCCCGGCAACGACCGTGCCGTGGGCGAAGGTTGCGAGTGCACGTCGCGGCACCCGCATGAACACCTTGGCGGACGCGACCCGCATCGCCATCACGGTCAACGAGTAGGTCAGGAGGAGCCAGCGGGCATCATCGATGTCGAATTCCTCGGCGTAGTCGGCGATGAAGGCGTTGAACCCCATGAAGCCGACGAAGACAAGCAGGTTCACGATGCCGATCCGCACAGCCGCCGGGTGGAACAGGTCGCTCACGGACGCCGCCGGCACGGCATCGGCAGGCCGGGTCTCGGGTAGGGCGAGGCTGACGATCGTGCTCGAACCGGCGAAGGCGGCCGAGACCGCGAAGGCCCAGACGAAGCCGTGGGCCTGCATCACCATCTCGCCGACCACCTGCCCAACCGCGAACCCGACGAGAACCGTGGTGGAGAAGAGCGCAAAGACGCGATCTCGGTGTTCGGGATTCGGGAGTTCGGTCGCCACGGTCGCCTGGGACAGATACATCGCCGAACTCGCCGCGCCCGTGAGCACCCTGACGACCAGCAAGACCCAGAGTTCTCCCGTGTCGGCTGCGGGCACGTGCAACAACTGCAGCACGGCGACACTGACCGAACCGCCGAGCATGACCGGCCGACGACCGACACGGTCAAGGAGCCAACCGGCGACGGGCCGGACCAGCAGCATGCCGATGGCGAACACGCCGAACGCCAGGCCGATGTCGGCCTTCGAACCGCCGAGTTCCTGCTCGACGAGACGCGGCAGCACCGGAAAGGAGAGTCCACCGACGCTGAAGTAGAGCGCCGTCGCCGCGAAAACGGCGAGCACCCTCGGGGTGTAGACACGATCGACCACGCCGGGGGACGCCACCGGCCGCACGGTACCGGCCAGACCGCAACCGCACGCCATCCTCGGCCCCCTACGATGCCCGAGTGGCCTACGCCGGCGTCTCCCCCAGCGCACTCCCGACGACACGGCCGTATCGACTGTGGGGTCGGCTCTTCCGCCTCGTCAGTCGGCTCCTGAGTCGGTTCACGTGCGACCCACTTCCGGATCTCGGAGGCCGTCCGGTCGTCTTCATCGCCAACCACACCAGCTTCTCCGACGTCTTCTACGCCGTCGCCGTGCTGAGCGACTGGCGCTACCCGGCTCGCTGTCTCGTCCGGTACTCGTACTTCAGGCCGGCCATCGTCGGTCGTTGGCTGCGCACCTTGTTGTGCGTCCCCGCCGGCGGTGGCGGAACCGACGCCGTGACCGAAGGGGTCGAGATCCTCAAGGCCGGTTGGCCCATCGCGGTGATGGTCGAGGGCCGCATCGTCCCGCCTGACCAGCGAGCCGCGGACGGCATGGGTGAGTTCCGCGACGGGTTCATCACGATCGCTCGCAAGGCCGATGCCGCCATCGTGCCGATCACGCTGCACAACGCCGATCGGGTCTGGCCGAGCGGTTCGTGGCCTCGTCTTCCGTTCCGGGGACGCCCAAAGGTGACCGTCAAGGTCGGCACGCCATTCGCCACCGACGGACTGGTCGACAGCGAGGTCATGGCGGAGGCCCGCAGTCAGATGGCGGAGATGCTCGCCACTTCGTAACGTCGACGCCCGTGGGGAACGACCGACGACCGAATCAGCTGCTCATCGTCAGTGACGAGGAACGCCGCAACGACTGGCTGCGCGGCAAGCTCGAGCTGCCCGCTCATCAGCGACTGATGGACGACGGGCTGACCTTCAACCGGTACTACACGCACGCGTCGCCGTGTTCGCCGAGCCGAGCGTCGCTGTACACCGGCAGCTATGTCGCTCAGCACGGGGTGGCGAACAATGTGTCGTTCCCGACCCACACGGCACTCGATCCGGCCATCCCGACGGTCGGCTCTCTCCTCAACGAGCAGGGGTACTACTCGGCGTACCTCGGCAAGTTCCATCTCACCCACGACGAGATCCCCGACATGGAGTCGTTCGGGTACCGGGACTTCCGCGGCAACGACATGCACTACACCGGCTCGGCGTGGAGCGGTCGCTTCTTCGATCCGATCATCGCCGGCGATGCGATCGACTGGCTGCGTGAGCACGGCACCCGCGACGAACCCTGGCACCTCACCGTCGCCCTGGTGAACCCGCACGACATCATGTGGTTCCCGATCGACCACCCGTCGTTCCAGGACGAGCACCCCGACATGAAGAAGGTGTTCGACTTCATGAAGGAGCTCCGCCTGAAGGATGTTCCGGTCGAGGCGATGCCCGAGGACTACGACGAGCTGTTCGACGTCCTGCCCGAGAACTTCCACGACGACCTCCACACCAAGCCCGAGATCCAGCGGGCGTGGCGTCAGGTCCGCAACACCGAGCACATGGTCGGGTTCATGGATCTCAACGACGAACGATCGTGGCTGCGCCAGCTCGACTACTACGCCTACCTGCACGCCGAGCTCGACCGGAACCTGCAGGGCATCCTCGACGTGCTCGACGAGCTGGGCATCTACGACGACACCGTCATCGCCTACACCTCCGACCACGGTGACGCCTGCGGCAGCCACGGACTCCGGGCGAAGCTGCCGTGCGTCTACGAAGAGGTAATGGGCGTGCCGCTGATCATGAAGGTGCCAGGCGTGACCCAGGCCGGCACCGAAACCGACGCCCTCGCCACCCATGTCGACCTGGCCACGACCCTGTGTGCGCTCGGCGGCGTCGACATCGACGACGCACCCACACTGTCGGGAGTCGACCTCTCCCCCGCCCTCGCCGATCCGTCGGCGTCGCCGCGGGACTATGTCTTCTTCTCCCAGGACGCCGCCCAGTCCGACCTGATCGCCAATACCCGCTACGCCGTGCGGGGCTTCTTCGACGGCGAGACGAAGTACGCCCGCTACTACGGCATTGGCGGCGGTGTCGACCGGGCCGGCAACGTCGACGAACGTCCCAAACTCTTCGGCGAGGAAGCAGCCTTCGAAGACCACGACCACGAGTGGTACGAGCCCGCCAACGATCCTCACGAGTTGATCAACCTCGCGAACGACGTCGGGCGAAAGGGCGAGCTGCGCGAGCACTTCAACCGGCTGCTCGAGATCGAGCTCGCCGAACTCGGCGACAAAGCCGGCCATCAGGGGCCGTCGTGAGCATCTGGTCCGGCGAAGCGCCAGTTCCGGTCGTATTCCTGCACGGCTTCGCCACGTCGACGCAGATGACGTGGGTCGAGCCGGGGTGGTTCGATCTCGTGAAGGAGGGCGGACGTCGCCCGCTCGGCTATGACCTCCTCGGGCACGGCGACGCCGACACCCCCGACGACATCGAGGCCTACAAGGACCTCGTCACCCCCGTTGTCGAGCAGTTGCCGTTCACGCCGGACGAAGGGCGCCAGATCGACATCGTGGGCTACTCGCTCGGGGCGCGCACGGCGCTCGACCTCGCCCTGCGCCATCCGCAACTGGTGCGCCGGCTGGTGCTGGGCGGCATCGGTCGCAACGTCGTCGCCGGGCCGGCGATGGGAGCCGGTGAGGATCGTGCCGCCGCCGACTACCGCTTCGAAGGCCTGTTCCGCACCGCCGGGGCCGAGCGGGCCGAGATCCTCAAGAAGGTCGGCGAGGCGCAGTCACAGCGCGACGACCGTCACTTCACCGCCGATCAGCTGGCGACGGTCACGCAGCCGACCCTTCTCGTGATCGGCACGGAAGATTTCGCCGGTCCGCCCGGTCCGCTCGCAGACCTTCTGCCCAACGTCACGGTGAAGGAACTGCCCGGCGTCGATCACTTTTCACTGCCGAAGCAGTTCGGCTTCATCGACGCCGCCCTCGACTTCCTCGACTGCGTGCCCACGTGGTGAACATGTACATCGTCCACGGTCTGACCCGCTCGTACTTCACCCGGAAGGTGACGGGTTACCTCGACTACACCGACCGGCCGTGGCGGCTCGAACCGTGCCCACCCGGCGATCATCTCGGCGCGCAGGCAGCCGGCTGGACCGGAGGCATCCCCGTCGTCACCGAACCTGACGGTGCGTTCATGTGGGACTCAACCACGATCATCGAGCACCTCGACCTCCGCACCGACGCCGACCGCCGCATACTGCCCGACGATCCGACAATGCGGTTCCTCGCCCACTTGCTCGACGACTTCAGCGACGAGTGGTTCTACCGACCTGCAGTCGGCAGCCGCTGGAACTACGAGGGCAACACCGAAGCCGCCGGTTGGCAGATCACCGAGGAACTCTCGACGATCGTTGGGTTCCCTGGTGGGCTGATGCGGCCCAACGTCGTCGCCACGATGCGGGCCAACTGCGCCAAGCTCGGCGTGCTCGACGGCACGATCGACGCCTGGATGAGTGACGTCGTCGCGCCGTGGTTCGATGCCCTCGAAGCCCACCTCGGCGACGGCTACCTGCTCGGAGGGCGTCCCAGCCTCGCCGACTTCGCGATCTATGGCGCCAACGTCGCTCACTTCGTCGGCGATCCGGTCTGCCGTGACCTCGTTGACGCGCACAGCCCGGCCACTGTCGCCCACACCCACCGGCTGTCGATGCCGCAACGCCAGACGTTCGGCGACTGGGCGACGAGCCCGGCTGATTCGTTGATTCCTGTGATCGCCCAGATGGGCCGGCATTATCTGCCGTGGGTCGCAGCCGCCACGGTCGACGGCAGCGCCACCGTGAGGATCGGCGAGCATGAGATCGAAATCCGCTCGTCGAACTTCCTCGACAACGCCCGGGGCGTCTTGCTCGCCCGCTATGCCGAAGCGCGATCCGACGAACTCGACACCGTCCTCGACGCCGCCGGCGTGCTTCCGTACTTCGCTGACTATCTCGACCAGGCGACGGCGGTCCCGGACCCGACCGCACCGGCCCAGCCAAGCGACAACCGGCCCTACCGAATCGACGGCTGAGTCCCCCCGGTCAGCCGATGCTCAGCTGCGGCGGAGATCCTTCCACGGCGTTTCTCGACGCTCGGCCTCGTCGGGCTCGCGTGGCAGTCCGAGCACTCGCTCTCCGATCGAGTTGCGCAACACCTCGTCGGTACCGCCGGCGATCGACTGAGCGGGCGTGAACATGGCGTAGCGGTGGAACAGCCCGCCGTCAGGGACGTCGTCGCCCCACAACATGCCGGCCGCACCGAGCGCCTCGAGTCCGATGTCGCGGACATTGCGACCGGTCTCGGTGCCGGTGATCTTCAAGCCGGCGATCTCGGGGCCGGGTTGACCGGTTGCCTTCATGTTCGCCGCGCCGCGACGGCCAGTCAGCCCGACGACCGTGCGGTCGACGTGAAGCCGAGCGAGACGATCGCGTAGGACCGGATCACTTGAGCGCTTCAGGCCGGAAGCGAGAGCTCCGTCGAAGACCTCACCGGCGCGACCGCTCATCGCGATCGAGAAACCGTCGGCGGCCGCCTTCTCGCGTTCGGCGTGCTCACCCACCGGCACCGTGAGGTCGGCTTCGTAGAACGCAGCGGTGTCGCCGAGGCCGGCGTTGCCGGGGTCACGTTCGAACGAAAGGGTCGTCATGGCGATGCGCCAGCCCTCGCCGTCAGCACCGACCCGGTCCGAGTCGTGCACACGGGCGTCGTCGAAGAAGACCTCGTTGAAGGCTGCATCCCCGGTCATCTCACGCAGCGGCCGCACCTCGACACCCGGCTGGGTCATGTCGATCAGGAAGTAGGTGACGCCTCGGTGTTTGGGGGCGTCGGGATCGGTGCGGGCGATCAGGATCCCGTACTTCGCATAGTGAGCGCCTGAGTTCCATACCTTCTGCCCGGTGACGGTCCACTCATCGCCATCCTTCACCGCGCGGGTGCCGAGCGAGGCCATGTCAGAGCCGGCCGTCGGTTCCGAGAAGAGCTGGCACCACGGTGTGGTGCCGTCGACGATGCCCGGGAGGTAGCGCTGCTGCTGCTCGGGCGTACCCATGACGAGGAGTGTCGGCGCGACGAGGAAGGTGGCGACGCCGTTCGGCGGCCCGTAGGCGCCCACGGCGCGGCGAGCCTCCTGCACAGCCTTGGCGTCACGACCCGACAGGCCGCGACCACCGAAGCCCTCGGGCCACTGGGGGAAGGCGAAGCCCGAGTCGGCGAGGAGGCGCCACCAGTCGCCCAGCGGCATCGCTGGATCCCAGTGATGCTGGAACCATTCGGTCGCCTCGGTCGTGATGTCGGTCATGTCCATCCCGCTCCAGCTTGTCAGGAGCGCCTCTCGGCTCGCCAGCGGCGCGCTGCCCTCCCGTCTGGATTCAGTGCAGCAAACTGCGACCGCAACATTCACTATGTGACGCCGGTCGGCCATCTGGCAGTCTGAGAATGAAAGGAGATCCGATGGATCACGCTGCACTTGCTCGACCCCATGACCCCACCGACTACGTCGTCCCCACCCTCGACGGCTCAGGGCCGAAGGCTGCCCAGGTGCCGAAGGAGGTCACCGGTCCCAATGCTTCGTGGAACGTCTGGCCGTCGCGCGTCCTCGATGGGTGCCGCGAGCCCCTCATCGACGGGGCCGCCGATCTGCGTGGTGTCTGGGAGTGCTACGAGGGCCCGATGAAGGGTCACGTCGAACGGATCGAACAGGCGGGGAACCGCATCACGATCACCACCGGCGGTCTGGTCCATGACATGTTCTGCGACGGCACGCTCGAGAACGGTGTCAATGACACGGCCGGCATCGGTGGCCGCAGAATCCGGGTCGCGGCTCGGTGGAAGAACGGCGTGCACAAGCTCCGGCCGTGGAACACCGTCGTGGCGGTCACCCGCCGCCTCGACGCCGAGAATGGCGACATGATCTGGCGCTACGGCCGCCGGATCAACCGCCTCCGGCGGCTGACCGAGCCACCNTTCGATCACCCGGCGACCCGTGCCGCCGCCGAAGCGGCCGGCACGCTGCCGGACTGAACAAAGCGGTCAGTCGAAGACGATCACGCCTCGCCCGACGCCGCCGGTCAACATCGCATCACAGGCTTCGTTGATCTCGTCGAGGCGATAACGCTCGGTCACCAAACGATCGATCGGCAACCGTCCGTCGAGATACCGCTGGGCATAGTCGACGAAATCGCGGGCCGTGTCGGCAGAGCCGAAGATCGACCCGGTCAGCACCTTCTCCCGCCGGATGAACTCGGCCGCATCCACCTCGAAGGCGGTTCCGGTCGAGGGGATGCCGACCAGCACGGCAGTGCCCGCAGGCGCAAGACAGTCGAGGAGGACCGACTCGATCGCGGCCAGACCAACGGCGTCGAACACGTAGTCAACGCCTCGCCCGTCCGTGGCTTCACGGATCGTCGACACTGCGTCGGTGGGATCGTCCGTGATGACGACGTCGGTCGCACCGAAACTGCGGCACATGGCGTCCTTGTCGGGATTGCGATCGACCACCATGATGCGGCTTGCGCCGGCGAGCACCGCCCCCATCACCGTCGACAGGCCAACCCCTCCCCCACCGAAGATCGCCACCGTGGCTCCAGCGGCGACCTTCGCCTTGTTGAGCACGGCACCGACCCCGGTCGTCACACCACACCCGATCAATGCCGAGATTTCGAACGGGACGTCGGGCATCTTCACACAGCTGAAGGCCGGCACGATCGAGTGCGTCGCCCAGGTCGAGATCGCCGCAAGGTGAAAGACCGGGTCCCCGGACGCATCGACCATCCGGCGAGTGCCGTCGGGCATCAGACCGGCCCAGAGATTGGGCAGGTGGGTCTGGCAGAGGTTGGGCAACCCTCGGTCGCACTCTCGGCAGGCGCCACATGCAGGGATCCAGCTGAGGGCGACGTGATCGCCGACGGAGAGCCCGGTGACACCGGGGCCGAGTTCCACCACGACACCGGAGCCCTCATGCCCGAGGACCGCAGGAAGATCGATCACCGAGTCACCGGTGACACAGTGCCAGTCGCTGTGACAGACACCCGAAGCCTTCATCTCGATCAGGACCTCACCCTCCCGAGGTGGGGCGAGCGTGAGCGACTCGACCGACAGGGGGGCATTCACAGCCCGGAGGACGGCGGCATCGATCTGCACGGCGTCGGAGTGTAGGGCCACGCCGTGCGAGAACTGCCGTCTCCACTCCTCCAGCGACGTGTTCGAGCTGGTCGTTCATCGGCCGCCGATCGCTAGCGTGACGCCATGACTGCCACCCGAACACGCCTGCAGCGCGCCAAGGGGTACGACCCTGAGCCGTTCGATGTGAACCCGCTCTGGCGATGGCCGATGCAACCCGTGGCCATCCTGCGTTGGCTGCTCGGGACCTACCTGTTCTGGCAGACGGCCGCCTGGTACGCCATCGGCTACGTCGCGTGGCGCTGGCTCACCCCCGGCCTCGAGCGGTTCGCCTCGCTCGGCGTCGACGACGTGGCGCTGCTCTGGGTGCGCAATGCCGCGATCATGCTCGTCGCCATCGGCGGCCAGCACTACTTCCTCTACATGCGCAAGACGCAGGGGACCGACTTCAAGTACGAATCGCGTTGGCCGGCGACGAACCGCAAGAGCTTTACCTTCGACGACCAGGTCAAGGACAACATGTTCTGGTGCCTCGCCAGTGGGGCGACCGTGGCGGCCCTCTACGAGGCGCTGATGTTCCGGCTCTATGCCGGTGGTTCACTGCCCGAGCTCGACGTCTGGTGGACGGTGGCACTGATGGCTGCCGCCATCCCGTTCATTGAGGGCGTGCACTTCTACGCCAACCATCGCCTGCTGCACGTCGATCCGCTCTACAAGTGGTTCCACGCCCTCCACCACCGCAACGTGAACACCGGCCCGTGGACTGGCGTGTCGATGAGTCCCGGCGAACACGTCCTGTATCTGTCGACACCGTTCGTGTTCGTGTTGCTGCCCGGCCACCCCTACCTGGTGACCTTCACGCTGCTCTACCTGCTCTTGTCGCCATCACCGTCGCACTCCGGCTTCGACCGCTGGAAGCTGTTCGGCACCGACATTCAGGGCGGCGACATCTTCCACAACCTGCATCACCGGTACTTCGAGGTGAACTACGGCATGTCGCTCGTGCCCATGGACAAGTGGTTCGGCACCTGGCACGACGGCTCGATGGAAGCTCACGAGGTCATGAAGGACCGCAAGCGGCAGACCGCCGAAGCCAACGACACCGGCGCCGTCGTCGGGGACTGAGCCGCCGAGGAGTGCCAGACTGCTCGTCGTGAGCACCGCTGAACGACGAGCCGCCTTCGCCGACCGGGTCCGGGCCCGGGCGTTCTGCCACGCGCCGGGCGTGTACGACATGGTGTCGGCCACGGTCGCCGACAACGTCGGCTTCGATGCGTTGTACATGAGTGGCTACGGCATCTCGGCCTCACACCTCGGCCTCCCCGACGCCGGCCTCGCCTCTTTTACGGAGATGCTCGATCGAGCGCGCACGATCGCCGGCGGCACCCAAACGCCGCTCATCGCTGATGCCGACACCGGTTTCGGTGGCCTCGTCAACGTCCGCCACACCGTCCAGGGCTATGAGCAGGCCGGGGTTGCGGCGATCCAACTCGAGGATCAGGACTTCCCGAAGAAGTGCGGGCACGCAGCCGGACGAACGGTGATTCCGGCCGCCGAGATGGTCAGGAAGGTNGNGGTCGCCGTCGAGAGCCGGACAAGCACCGACTTCCTCATCATCGCCCGCACAGACGCCCGCTCGTCACTGGGCATCGACGAGGCAATCGCACGGGGCCAGGCGTACGCNGCCGCCGGCGCCGACGTCGTCTTTGTCGAGTCCCCCGAATCCGAGGACGAGTTCGCACGAGTCGTCGCGGAGATCGACGCACCGGTGCTCGCCAACATGGTCGAAGGTGGTTTCTCGCCCGTGCTTTCGGCGGACCAACTCGCCGAACTCGGCGTAACGATCGGGTTGTTCCCCGTCACGGCGCTGCTCGCCGTGACCGCCCAACTGCAGACGGTCTATGGACGACTCCGCGCCGATGGCATCGGCCCCACTCCAGGCGCCGACATGCGCTCGATCAGTGACCTCCACGATCTCATGGGGCTGGACGAGGTTCAGCGGTTCGAGGAGCGCTGGAACGACTGATCGTGGTGGTCCCGAACCGGCGCTGACCACTACTTCGCTTCGGACCAACGATCGACGACAGCCACATCGGCCACGAACCGGACGTCGGGTTCCGGCGACCAGTAGTGGGCGGCCTCTCCGACCGCCGCATCGACCATCGCCGCCGCGTCATCGGCAGCGTCGGCAGGGACCTGCACGAGCAATTCGTCGTGCAGGCACAGCACGACCTCGGCACCGAGGGGCCGTCCCCGACGACGGACCGTGATCGCCCACACCTTGAAGAATTCGGCCGCGGCGCCCTGGATCACGGCGTTGCGGGCATAACGGCCTCGTGCTGCGGCAACCGACACGGCTCGGTCGAGGTCTCCGTCGGTCGACGAATCGGCCCACATCCGGACCCGACGACCCCCGCTGGTGACGACATCCCTCCCGGCCTTGCCTGACTCGGCAGCCGCCTCGAGCAGACCCATCGCAATCGGATAGCTCTTCTGCAACCCGGCGAGCGCCCCCGCCGACTCCCCCGTCGTCGCGCCGTACATCGCGCCGAGCACNGCCACCTTCGCAATGTCGCGTTCNACACCGAGCGCCCGGGCGATCGGGGCGTAGAGGTCGTCTTGGCGGGTCGCATCGATCAGGCGACGATCACCGGACACGGCGGCAAGCACGCGAGGCTCGATCTGGCCGAGGTCGGCTCGCACGATCCGATGACCGGGCTCGGCGGCGACAACCGGTCGCATGGTCGATGGAAGATTATGGAGGCCGGCCGATGCCGACATGCGTCCGGCGGCGCCATCCGAACTCGCCCACTCGCCACGAAGCCGGCTGTCGCGCACATGCTCGTCGAGCCAGTGCCAACCGAAGGTGGTGGCGATGCGCTCGTCCTTGCGCCAGGTGAGGAGCGCATCGATCAGCGGGTCGGTCGTTCGAAGTTGTTCGAGTCGCCAGGCCCGGGTGTCCGGGAGGTCGTGGCCGTGTCGACGCAACATCGCCTTCACCTCNCCGGGGTTGCGCAGGTTCACCGGTTGAGATGACTCGAGCTTCGACAGCACCCGTTCGTCTCGTTCGGCGCGGATCTCATCCTCCTCTGCCGATGTCCGGGGCCGGCGACCGGCCGATGCCGAGATCAGTCGCTCGGCCTCGGGCACATCGATCGGGAGACCGGCGATCGTCATCTCGGCGCAGAGCAGATCGGCTGCCGACTCTGATCGGGCGGTTGCAAGTGCTCGGTCAGGGTCCGGGAGTCGGTTCAGGAGCAGGATCTGCTGCCCCACCGCATCGAGCGCGAGTCCCGCCCATGTCGCAAGACGATCGGGAGTTTCCGCAAACGCGCCGGCGATCCATTCAGGACGGAGGTGGCCGTCGGGCCGGATCGGGAGCTCACGATCGCCCTCGTCGACCGGCGCGTCGAGGAGGCCGAGTTGTCCCATCGTCGGCAACGAGTCCGGGTCGAGTCCTTGGAGCACCGCCCAGATCACACCGATCGGGGCCTTCCACGTGCCGTGCAAGAAGCGGTGCACGGTCGCCACATCCCAACATCGGTCGATCGGAAGACCAGCAAGCAGATCCGAGGTCTCGCGGCCCCACCACACCCACCGTGGGGCATCAGCTGTCGCCGCTTCGGCGATCAGCGCCACCGGGTCCGCAGTGGCAACCGACCAGCGGTCGTCACCCCGCGCGAAACCGACCCCGACACCGGGCGAAAGGGCGATCCCGACGGTGTCGGAGCGGGTGAGCGGGACCATGCGACGACGCAGGGGCGTTCGTTCAGCCCGTCTTCGCCCGGCCGGCGAAACCGAACAGCTTTCCGGCCACCTTCCGGATCTGGATCTCCTCGGTGCCCTCGGTGATGCGATAGCGCCGGTGGTGGCGGTAGATGTGTTCGAACGGATACTTCCGCCCGTAGCCGTAGCCACCGCAGGCCTGCATCGCCTGATCGGCGGCGTCGCAGCAGAAGCGGTTGCCTCGGTAGTTGCACATGGCGACCTTGTCGGTGATCTCGAGATGATCGACGCCTTGGTCCATCTCCCACGCCGTCTTCCAGATCAACGCCCGGATCATCTCGGCGTCGGTGGCAAGTTCAGCAAGCGGGAACTGAACCGCCTGGTTCGATGCGAGCGGCTTGCCGAAGACGGTGCGGTTGGTGACGTGCTCGACAGCGACATCGATGCAGTGCAGTCCGGCGCCGAGCGACGAGGCAGCCTGGCGGATGCGGTTCTCGTGTACGAACAGTTGGGCGGTCTGGAGGCCTCGCCCCTCCTCGCCGAGGATGTCGTCGTTGCTCACGCGGACATCGGTGAGCTTCACGTGGGCGTGATCGGTCGGCATGTTGAACGTCCACATGAATTCCTCGACACCGAAGCCGGGCGTGTCGACCGGCACGATGAAGCAGGTGATGCCGTGGCCCTCGCCGGGNNTGCCGGAGGTGCGGGCGAAGATGAAGTCGTGGGTGGCGTGGTGGAGCCCCGTGTTCCAGTACTTCTCGCCGTTGATCACCCACTCGTCGCCGTCGCGAACGGCGGTGGTCTCCATCCATGTGGCGTCGGAGCCGTGCAGCGGCTCGGTGAGCCCGAAACCGATGCGTGCCTCCCCGGCAAGCATCTTCGGAATCCACTCCTGCTGCTGCGCCTCCGAGCCGTACTTCTCCATCATCAGCACAGTTGGGAAGTTGCCGATGATTGACGATTCGTTCTGCAGGTCGTTGTGCAGGCCGAGACCGCGACGGGCGAGGTGCTCACGCACGATCGCCATGGCCAGGTTGGAGCCGTCGCGGCCCCCGAAGCGAGCCGGGAGTTGGTAGCGCAGAAGGCCGGCGGCATCGGCTTCGCGTCGCATGCGGCCGAGCAGCGCTTCCCACTCGGCATTCGGGAGACCATCGCGATCCCAGTCGGTGCGAGCGTCCTCGCGTCGGTGGTCGAAGAAGCGGATGTTGTCGTCCTCGGCCTCGATCGGAACGATCACATCGTCGATGAACGCGTCGCACTCATTGAGCAACGCCTGGATATCGGCTGGGATCGAGAAGTCCATTGCGCCACGGTAGGTCGTTAGGCTCGCTCGTGCCCCCGTAGCCAAGTTGGTTACGGCAGCGGACTTTTAATCCGAAGATCGTGGGTTCGAGTCCCACCGGGGGCACGCACCATCTCCATCTCGGCACGAGCTGTGGTCGTGTCGAGGGACCACGTGGGTCGGCATCAGNGCCTGACCTTGGCAGACGGCTCGGCCGACCTACGATCACAGCCGTGCAGCCACGTCAACTCATCATCATGCTCGTCACCCTGATCGTGATCGTCGGCGCCGCGCTCTTCGTCGTCACATGGTCCAGCGATGACGGTGACGAGGCCACGGTGGCGTCGACCACCACGCTGGCTGCGAGCACGACGAGCTCCACGTCCACGACCACGACGACCTCGGCCCCCACCACGACCACCATCCCCGTCGAATGCTCGAACGAGCCGACCGATAACGCCGAAACCAGCGACGCCTCGACCACGACGACAACCGAAGCCGCCGAGAGCGACGGTGAAGAAACCGAAGCGCCGACCACCACCGTCTTGAACCTCGGTACGAACGACTCGATCTCGACGGTCGGTCTCGGCGAGGTCACGTTCGGCATGACCGTTGCCCAGGCCCAGGCCGCCGCCGGCACCGACCTGATCAACTGTGCGCCGACGAGCGATTGCTATCGGGTGACACCTGCGCAAGGCCCGGAGGGCATTTCGTTTCTCGTCACCGACAACACGATTGAGCGGGTCGACATCGTGGCGGGGCCGCTGACCACCCGCTCCGGCATCGGCATCGGTTCGACCGAGGACGANATCATCAACCTGTTCGGCGACCGGATCGAAACCCAGGTCAACGATGACAGCAGCGTTGACCTGATCTTCGTGCCCCGGGACGATTCCGACGCCGAGTTCCGGGTGATCTTCACCGTCCGAGATGGTGCCGTTGAAACCTTCCGGAGCGGACGGATCCCGCAGGTCACCGTCCAGAATCCCTGCGCCGGCTGACCGTTCCGGTAGGGCGTGGCCCCCGAACCGCCGCACGACAGGCGGTCCGGTCTGCTTTCCTTGATCGGATGCGTCGCTTGCCCACCGTCGTGGTCGCCATCGCCCTGACCACCGGTGGGTGCTCGATCGAGACTGGCGACGGAGGCGAGCGCCTCACAACGGCCGAGCCGACCACG
>NZNH01000035.1 GCA_002694825.1 Acidimicrobiaceae bacterium
CAACTCCCACCGGAGCTGATCGCGCACAGCAGAGGCCTCGACCGGGCGACGGGCACTCGCCGCGAGCTTGGCGAAGACCAACTCCTCAACAATCTTGCGACCCGCGTTGTGGCCCTTCGAGCGACGGCGGGCGTCGCGGATGATGTCGCGAGAATCGGCGACGGTGAGCTTGAGGCGATGGATACCGAAGCCGATGGCCACATCGGCCCGCAACGGCCGCTCCCGGTCGCTCACAGCCTGCGCCAGCACATCGGTCATGCGCAGATCACCCTTGACCGCAGCAACAGCTTCCGCAGCGAGCCCGTCGACGCGAACCCTCGGCCGAAGAAGATCACCGAGCACGGCGATCTCAACCCCTGCTTCGCCAAGTGACGGCAGCACCTGCTCGATGTAGGCAAGGAACAATCGATTGGGGCCGACGACGAGCACACCCTGCCCCTCAAGGGGGAACCGGTGGGTGTAGAGCAGGTAGGCGGCGCGATGGAGCGCCACGACGGTCTTGCCTGTGCCGGGACCACCCTGGACCAGCAACACGCCGGGCATCGGTGCCCGGATGATCTCGTCCTGTTCGCCCTGGATGGTGGCGACGATGTCACCGAGCCGGCCGGTGCGAGACGCCTCGATCGCGGCGATCAACGCGCCCTGACCCTTGATCTCGCGCTCGCCATCGGCTGACGCAAGCTCACCGAAGACCTCATCGTCGATACCGAGGAGGGTGCGGCCACGGGTGGCGAAATGGCGGCGCCGCTCGATACCCATCGGCTCGCGGCCGGTGGCCCGATAGAAGGGCTCAGCGACCGGCGCCCGCCAGTCGACAACGACCGGATCCTGGTTGCGATCCCACACCCCGAGACGCCCGATGTGGAACCGCTCGCCGGTGCCAGCAGGGTCGATCCGACCGAAGACCAGGGAGCGGTCGCCGAGGTTGAGTTGGGTCAAGCGGTTGACCGCACCNTCGACGATCGACTCGCGTTCGTGGCGGTGTTGCTCGGTGCCACCCCGCTGCGGGTCGTACCCCTGCGTGACCCGAGCCGCACGCGCTCGCGCCTCGTCGAGACAGGCGTAGGCCCAATCGAGATGGGCCTGCTCAGCATCGAGTTCGGGGTGACGTTCCGCCACGAAAACTCCTTCAAGGGGGCATCCAATGCTACCGGCATGCCGTCGCGATCCGACCGTCCAGGGAGCGGTCAGAAGAGGCGTATCGGTAGCCTTCGCCCATGGTCTCGATCGGAATGGTCTTCAGTGCCGGTGGCGCAAAGGGCGACCCCTTCCACAGCGGCGTCATCGCCGCGATCGCCGAGCACACCGGCTTCGACAGTCGCGATGCCGAACTCGTGGTCGGCACGTCCGCCGGTTCGTTCACCGCCACCGCACTGCGAGCTGGGCTCGCCCCGCTCGATGCCGAGGCCCGCCACCTTGGCCGCGAACTCAGCGGCGAGGGCACCGCCATCGTCGAACGGATCGTCACGCCCTACACCGAACCCGAGGTCGAGCGCAGCCTGCTCCCGTCAGCGCCTCGCATGACCCTCAACTCGATCATCCCGCCGTGGAAGATCGACCCAGCCCGCTTCGTCTACGGCCTGCTGCCCGAGGGCACGCGCTCGGGCGCCTCGATCGCAACCCGCATCGACGAACTCCTCCCCGACGGCTGGCCGAAGCGCCCTACCTGGATCGTGGCCGTGCGCACCAACGATGGTCGCCGCATCGTCTTCGGCCGCGACGACGTCGCCGGCACGGTCGGCCAGGCGACCCAGGCCTCGGCTGCGATCCCCGCCTTCTACACACCGGTTCGCATCGGCGATCGTTCATACGTCGATGGCGCACTCCACTCATCAACCAATGCCGATCTGGTCGCCACGCTCGGGTTCGACCTCGTGATCATCTCGTCGGTCAAGACCGCCACCCCCGATGCCCGGTCGTGGCGTTCGGATCCCGAGCGTGCGTGGTTCTCGAACAAGCTCGACAACGAACTTGCCGAGATTCGCAGTACCGGTACCCCTGCGATCGTCATCGAGCCCGACGCCACCCAACTCGAGTTGCTTGCGTCTGGCGAACGAGCCGACGCCTGTCTTGCCGGTCGTCTAGCGGCCGAGCGCGTCCTCGCCACGAACGAAGGCGCCGGCCTCCGATCGATCGTCGAACCGGCCAGCTGAATTAGCAGCCACCGCCCGACGACGGGCGGTCCGGAATCGAGGTATCGATCACCTCGATGTGCACGTGAGGGTTCGAGGGTTCGGCAGTGAACTCGTCGACCTGGGATACGAACGGCAAGATCCGACCACCGGTCGCGATCATCGTGTCGGACGCGATCACCTCGTCGCCGACCCCGACCTGCAGCCCGCTGAAGTGAAAGATCTTGAGCTCCCAACCCGGGCGACCGGAGGGCTCGATCACCACGAAGTTGTCGGTGTGATCGCAGTAGAGCGTGTAGCTGCCCGCTCGGATCACCGTGCCGTCGATCGGCGCCATCACCGGCTCGTCGACACGAGCGACAATGTCGGCAGCGGTTCGAGAGCCCGTCCCCCGGCCACGCGATGCAAGGGTCGACCANTCGTCGAGATTGACCACCTCGAGCTGGAACGCTCCATCGTGACCCGACTCATGGAAGCCGACTGTCTCGTAGCGGCTGACCGGCATCCGCACCTCGAGGTCGCCGGCGAGCGCGAAGACGGCGTACCCGGTGTCGTGGTACTCGAGCGGGATGGTCGATGCGACCGTCGTTGTGGTCGATGTGGTGGTCGAGGTCGACGTCGTCGTGGTGCTGGTCGTCGTGGTTGTCGACGTCGACGTGGTGCTGGTCGTCGATGTGGTGGTCGAGGCCGTCGTGGCTGGCGCCGTCTGTGTCACCGGCGGATCATCCGGTGCGAGGGTGGTCTGCACCCCGACCTTGCCGACGTCGGTCTCGCTGGTGACCTCGACCGACACGGTGCCACACGCCGCCGTCGACACGATGAGCACGAGGAGTCCAGCGACACGGGCGAGTCGGGCGGCCATTGACCGAACGGTACCGGTCGCCCGCCTCCCGGTTCGGTCACCGACCACCGATAACCTCAGCCGCGTGAGCGGCGCAGCATCATCTGCCGCCCCTGCGGGGCGCTACGACAACCACCCCTTCATCCAGGCCTGTCGCGGTCTGCCCCACGACCGGGTGCCGGTCTGGTTCATGCGCCAGGCGGGCCGCTCGCTGCCCGAGTACCGCGCCATTCGCGGCACCGGAACGATCCTCGACGCCATTGCCGACCCCGACCTCTCCACCGAGATCACGCTGCAGCCGATCCGTCGCTACGACGTCGATGCTGCGATCCTCTACTCCGACATCGTCGTGCCGGCTCACGCCGTCGGGTTCGGGCTCACCGTCACACCGGGCGTCGGTCCCGAAGTCGAGCGGCCGTTCCGCCATGAGGACGACCTCGCCCGTCTTCGGCCGCTGGATCCCGAGGCCGACACGCCCTACGTGCTCGAAACGGTTCGACAACTCGTAGCCGAGCTCGATCGCCCGCTGATCGGCTTCGCCGGCGCGCCATTCACCGTTGCCTCGTATCTCATCGAAGGCCGGCCGTCGCGCGACTACGCAAACACCAAGGCGATGATGTTCGCCAACGAACGACTGTGGCACGCCCTCTGCGACCGCCTCGCCGACATCGCCATCAGCTCCCTGCAGAGCCAGATCGACAACGGCGCATCGGCGATTCAGCTCTTCGATTCCTGGGCCGGGTCCCTGAGCCCGGCGCAGTATCAGCGCTACGTCTTCCCGCACAGCCAGAAAGTGATGGACGCCATCGCCGACACCGGCGTGCCGAAGATCCACTTCGGCGTCACCACCGGTGAGCTCCTGCCCCAGATCAGTGCGGTCGGCGCCGACGTCGTTGGTGTCGACTGGCGGGTCCCGCTCGACGCCGCGCGCGAGCGGGTCGGCCACGGAACGTCGCTGCAGGGCAACCTCGACCCCACCGTCGTGTTCGCCGGCGCCGAGTTCGCCTGCGAGGCCGCTCGGGATGTGCTTCGCCTCAACGACGGCCACCCAGGCCACGTCTTCAACCTCGGCCACGGCGTCATGCCAGCAATGGATCCCGACGTCCTCACCGAGATCGTGAAGGTCGTGCACGAAGAAGGCACCGTTCGCTCGTGAGCGAGCGCGTCGTGGTCGTCGGCGGTGGCATCACTGGCTTGACCGCCGCCCACGAGGCTCGCCGCCACGGGCTCGACGCCGTCGTGCTCGAAGCCGCCACACGAGCGGGCGGCAAGATCGACTCGGGCTTCGTCGACGGAGCCGAACTGCCGTTCCCCGTCGACATGGCGGCCGACGGGTTTCTCGCCCGCCAACCGGAAGTCGTCGAGCTCTGTCACGAACTCGGCCTGGGCGATGATCTCGTTGCCCCCACCGGCGCCCAGGCGTTCATCTGGGCCGATGGTGCGCTCCGTTCGATCCCCGCGCCCTCCGTCCTCGGGGTACCGTTCGAGCCCGACTCCGTCGCCGCGACCGGCCTGATCAGCGAAGCCGGGGTGGCCGACCTCGCAGCCCGAGTCGACATCGAACACGAGCCCCTCGCCCGCGACGCCTCCGTGGGCGAAGTGATGCGCCCACGGGTCGGTGACGAAGTGTTCGAACGCCTCGTTGACCCCCTGCTCGGCGGCATCAACGCCGGGAACGCCGACGGTCTCTCGATCGAAGCGGGTGCCCCCCAACTCTTTGCGGCCGCCTGCGCCGGAGGCTCGCTACGCGACAGCCTCCGGGTCCAGGTCACCGCCGGCCAGGCCGCCGCCGGCGGTCCCGTCTTCAACGGCGTCAAGGGCGGCAACCGTCGCATCATCGACACACTCGTGGAGCAGTTGGGCTCGCAGGTCCGGCTCGGCCAGACCGTGGTCGCCATCGAGCGCGACGGTGCCGGGTGGGTCGTTGTCACAGACGACGCCCGGTTTCCCGCCGATCGCGTCGTGCTCGCAACACCGGCATGGATCACCGCCGGGCTGATCGCCCCCTTCGCCCCCACAGCGGCCACCACCCTCGCCGAGCTCGTCTACGGCGACGCTGTGCTCGTGACCTATGTCGTCGACAAGGCAGGGCTCCAGCACGACCTCGCCGGCTCCGGCTTCCTCGTCCCTCGCTCAGAGGGGTTGTTGATGACGGCATGCTCGTGGGCCTCGTCGAAATGGGATCACTACGACGACGGACGCCATGCGATCCTGCGGGTCTCCGCAGGGCGCACCGATGATCGTCGCTGGCTCGACCTCGACCCGGCACAACTGCTCGACCAGCTCGGCGCCGAACTCGAGCAGACCGTGGGCCTGCACGCCGAGCCCGTCACGAGAATCACGCCGTGGCGACAGTCGCTACCCCAGTACCGGCCCGGCCACATGGCCCGGTGCGCCGAGATCGACACCGAACTCGCCCTCGTCGCTGAGGGCCTGGTCGTCGCCGGTGCCCAGATGCGGGGTCTCGGGCTTCCGGCATGCGTGCGTCAGGGCCGCGCCGCCGTCGCTGGGACCTCAGCGGTATAGATCCTGCTCAGCAGCTCAGGCTGCGAGCGGGAAGACGCCTTCGCCGAGCCCATCGATTGGCAGATCAAGGCCCAGCATCGTCAGCTTTCCGCCGAGTTCGCCGAAGATCTCCGCGATGTGCTGAATCGGTGCAACGCCGTCAGCGTCGATGTGCCGCAGATCCCGACAGTTCACGATGATCTCGTCGTAACCCGAACGCATCAGGGCATCGAGGCGGGTGTGCAGGAAGCCTGCAGTCGTTGCGTCGAGTGAGCCACTCGGACGCAGCTCGACGACGTTGTCGGGCTGCGTCACGGAGCGGAGCGCCCATGCGTTGGGGGGTGTTGCCGTGGGTGTCATGGGCCAAAGGTATGAAACGCCTGTCTCGCCGCAAGGTCGGGCGTGTTTCGTGTCCGTGAACTCGAAACGGGTGCCCGCAGACTCCTGCAGCTGCGCACGGCGGTGTTGTGAAATCGGCCACAATGTTGCGGTTGTGTGACGAAATGGCCGGTAGGGTCTCGTCGCTGAATCGGCGTCGGTGTTTCGCCTGCTCCCCTGCCCACGACCAGCGGTCGTGTGAACGAACACCCCGATCGACGCCAGACACGGGCACCGCCCGAGGAGGCAGCACTCAACATGCGCACCCGACTTCGTCTCGCTGCGTTCGCGCTCGCACTCACCTTTGTGGGTACCGCCTGCACCCACGCAGAAATCCTGATCTTCATCGAGACCACCACGCCGACCCGCGACGTCCTCACCGACGACGAACTCCTCCGGTTACGGATGTGCGAGTCGACCGACAACTACCAGGCCGTCTCGCCGTCCGGCACGTACCGCGGCGCCTACCAATTCGACCAGCCGACCTGGAACGGTGTCGCCGAACGGCACTTCCCCTGGCTCGTCGGCATGGATCCGGTCGATGTCAACCGCTGGTGGCAAGACGCCATGACCNGCGCCCTATGGAGCGAGCGAGGCCGCCAACCCTGGCCCGTCTGCGGCAAGCGGGTCTGACCCGCCGACTGGGGCCGATCGCCGAACAGCGCGGTTGGCGGTGGGGATCGCACCCGCGTGTGCGATCCTGACGCCCGTGCCTGATTCGACCGACCGTCGCGCAGCGGACCGACATCCGAGTCTCGACGAGCCCACCGGCGCACTCCTCGCGCCCCGCATCCCGTGAGCTCCCGCCCCCNCCTCCTCGCCATCCCCGCCGGTCTGCTCATCGCCGCGGGCCTCCCACCGTGGGGCTGGTGGCCGCTGACCCTCGTCGGCATCGCACTCTGGTTCGAACTCATCGCCGGAAAGGACCGCAGGCGGCGCTTCTCGATCTCGTTCATCGTCGGGCTGGCGTGGACACTCCCCGCCACCCTCTGGATGTTCGACCTCACAGCCGCCGGCTGGCCGGTTGCGGTGGCGATCTTCTCGCTCGGCGCCGGCGTCGTCGGCATTGCGACACCGCCCGACGGTTTCACCATCCGGTCGTTCGCCTTCACTGCGGCGCTTGTCCTGATCGAACTCATCCGCTGGAACTACCCCTTCGGCGGCACTCCGATCGCGACCTACGCCATGGTCGGCGTGTCGACACCGTTCTGGATCACGGCTCGCACGTTCGGCTCGCCGGGCCTCACCGTTGTGGTGGCCTGGGCCGGCCTTGCGATCGGACAGCTCGTTCAGCGTCGGCGCGACACCGTGACCGCTGCCGGCATGGTCATCGTCCTTGTCGTGGGCGGCATGCTCGGCTCCTACCGCGTCGAGACGGTCGATACCGTCGACGTCGCAGTCGTCCAAGGTGGCGGACCTCAGAACACCCGAGCCGACGTGTGTACCACTCGTGCCGTGTTCGAACGCCACATGGCCGCCTCGGAGACCATCGACCGCGAGGTCGACCTCGTCGTCTGGCCCGAGGACGTTGTGCACCCCGCTGCCGATGGCCGACCCACCCCAGCGCGATGCAGCGATGAACTCCTCCGCACCACCGAGGCCACCGACCGACTCACCCGACTCGCCACCGATCTCGACGCGGTCGTCGTGAGCGGCTGGNTCGAACCCACCGCCGACGGACTCGCCAACGCCAACTACTCGATCGCCCAGTCGCCCGACGGCACGGTGACCGGCCGCTACGACAAGGTCCGACTCGTNCCGTTCGGCGAGTTCGTTCCCCTGCGGTCCTTCATCGANAANTTCAGCGACGAGATCCCCGGCCGCGACGTTCGCTCNGGCACCGGGCCCGCGANCCTCGAGACCGACATCGGCACGCTCGGCATNTCGATCTCGTGGGAGNTCTTCTTTGATCACCGAGCCCGAGATGCAATCGGCAACGGCGGCCAACTCCTCCTCAACCCGACCAACGGGTCGAGCTACTGGCTCACGATCGTCCAGAGCCAGCAGATCGCCTCGAGCCGCCTCCGAGCAGTCGAAACCGACCGATTCGTGCTTCAAGCAGCGCCCACCGGCTTCTCCGGGGTCATCGCCCCCGATGGCGAGGTGCTGCGGCGCACGGGTGTCAGCGAGCAGAAGGTGCTCTACGACACAGTCGAACTCCGCACCGGCCGCACCCTGTCGGTGCAGCTCGGGGCCTGGCCGATGCTCGTNTACGGCATCGCGACGCTCGCCGTGATCCAGGGCCGACGCCGATTCCAGAAGGTCGGCGAGTCAGACCTCGATCCACAAGGTGATGGGACCATCGTTCACGAGCTCGACGGCCATATCGGCACGGAACCGGCCGGTGGCGACGACCGCGCCGGCCGCGCGTAACGCCTCGACCACGGTCTCGACCAGCGGCTCGGCCTGCTCCGGGCGGGCCGCCTCGCTGTAGCCGGGACGCCGCCCCTTGCGGGTGTCGCCATACAGCGTGAACTGGCTGACCACCAGAACCTCGTGACCCTCATCGGCCGCAGACCGGTTCATCACCCCATCGGCATCATCGAAGATCCGCAGGTTCCAGATCTTGTCGGCGAGCTTTGCGGCGTGGGCCTCGGTGTCGTCATGGGTCACACCGACGAACACGAGGATGCCGGCCCCGATCTCGCCGGTGATCTCTCGCTCGCCGGAGACGCCCTCGACCGTCACCGTTGCCCGGCTGACCCGCTGCACCAGTCCTCTCACAGGTCGCAACCTACCCCGCAGTAGCCGTAGCCTTGACGCCCTATGCCGTGGACGCCCCCCGACCCCGACGCACCACTCCGGATCGCGTACCTCACCTACCGAGGCAAGCCGCACGTCGGCGGCCAAGGTGTCTACAGCCGCCACCTCACCAAAGCTCTCGTCGACCTCGGCCACCATGTNGAGGTCTATGCCGGACCTCCCTACCCGATCATCGACGAGCGCATCCCGTTCCACCCGTTGCCGAGCCTCGACATCTGGGCCGACCCACACCCGATGCGCAAGCCCCGCCTGTGGGAATGGAAGGACTGGACCGACACCCTCGAACACCTGTCGTTCGCGACGGGCACCTTCTCCGAACCGATGGCNTTCAGCTGGCGTGTCTGGCGTGAGCTGCGCACCCGCCGCAACGACTTCGACCTGATCCAGGACAACCAGACGCTTGGGTGGGGCATCCTCAAGCTCCACCGGGAGCAGTGGCCGATCCTCGAAACGATCCACCACCCGATCACGGTCGACCGCAAGCTCGAACTCGAACACGCCCGCACCCCGTGGGAAAGATTCGGCAAGCGTCGTTGGTACGCCTTCACCAAGATGCAGACCCGAGTCGCACAGCGCATGCCTCGGATCCTTTCGGTGTCAGAGAACTCCAAGCAGGACATCTCCGCCGACAAGGGCGTCGATCTCGACAAGATCCACGTCGTCCCCGTCGGCGTCGACCCCGACCTCTTCTTGCCGGTCCCCGGCGTCGAGCGCCGCCCTGGCCACATCGTCACCACGGCATCGGCCGACGTCGCGATGAAGGGCCTGAAGTTCCTGCTCGAGGCGGTCGCCAAGCTTCGCACCGAGCGCCACATGGAACTCACGATCATCGGCAAGCGTCGCCCTGATTCCCACGCCAGCCAGACGATGACCGCCCTCGGTCTCGACGACTGCGTGAACTTTGTCAGCGGCGTCCCCGACGAACGCATCGTCGAGCTCTACAGCGAAGCCGAGCTGGCCTGTGTGCCATCGCTGTACGAAGGCTTCTCGCTGCCCGCCATCGAGGCCATGTCGTGCGGCGTCCCGCTCGTCTGCACCACCGGTGGCGCACTTCCCGAGGTGACCGGCACCCACGGCGAAACCTGCTTCCAGACCGAGCCGGGCAACTCCGATGCCCTGGCCGCCACCATNCGCGAAGCGCTCGACAACCCCGAACTACGGGACAAGGTCGGTGCCGCCGGCCGTGAGCGGGTGAAGAGCCAGTGGTCATGGCGTCACACCGCCATCAAGACCGTCGACCAGTACCGCGCCGTGCTCGATGAGCACGCCGCTCGGGTCAACGGAGCGGGCTGATGCTCACGGTCGACTACGAGAAGTTCGAACTGCGCGCCGGTGATCTCCTACTCGATCTCGGCTGCGGCTTCGGTCGCCACACCTATGAGGCCCTTGTCCGCGGTGCCCATGTCGTCAGTTGCGACATGGCGATGCCCGAGCTCGAAGCGATCAAGAACACCGCCCCCATGCTGATCGACGACGGCCTCTTCGACGGTCAGCTGATGCACACCCAGGTGCAGGGCGACGGCACCCGCCTGCCGTACCCGGACAACACCTTCGACAAGATCATCGCCAGCGAAGTCCTGGAGCACATCCCTGACGACGTCGCCGCCTACGACGAGTTCTTCCGCATCCTCAAGCCAGGAGGCATGCTCGCCGCCACCGTGCCGGCAACCTTCCCCGAGAAGATCTGCTGGAAGCTCAGCGACGAGTACTACGCCCCGAAGGCCGAGGGCGGCCACGTCCGCATCTACACCGAGAACGAGGTGCGCTCGAAGCTCGAGGGCGCCGGTTTCGACCCGGGCCTGTCGTACAAGGCCCACGCCCTGCACGCGCCGTACTGGTGGATCCGGTGCGCCGTCGGCGTGAACAACGAGGTCGACGACAACTGGACCGTGAAGCAGTACCACAAGCTGCTCGAGTGGGACATCGTCTCGCAGCCGTGGATCACCCGAACAACCGAGAAACTCCTCAACCCGTTGCTGGGCAAGAGTCTCGTCGTCCAGGCCACAAAGTCACCGCTCCGCACCGAGAAGCTGTCGCAGATCCGAGAGGCCGCCGATGCCAGCACCTGACCTCCCCGGCCTGATCACCGCCGACCAGATCCGCGTCACCGCTGCCCACATCGCCGACTGGCAGTTGCCGTCGGGCATGATCCCCTGGTTCCCCGGCGGGCACGCCGACCCGTGGAACCACATCGAGGCCGCCATGGCGCTCGCCATCGGCGAGCACCGGGCCGAGGCCGAAGCCGCCTACCAGTGGCTGGTCGACTGCCAGCGCCCGGACGGCTCGTGGCACCAGTACTACCTTGAGCACGAAATCGAGCAGGACAAGCTCGACGCCAACGTCATCGCCTACATCGCGACCGGGGTCTGGCATCACTTCCTCCTCTACCGCGACCAGGGCTTCATCGAATCGATGTGGCCGGTGGTCGACCAGGCGATTCGCTTCGTGCTTGATCTTCAGCAGCCCCGGGGCGAGATCCTCTGGGCCCGGCATCCCGACGGCACACCCTGGTCGTTCGCCCTGCTGACCGGTTCATCGTCGATCGCCCACTCGCTGCGCTGCGCCATTGCGATCGCCCAGGAACTCGGACACGAGCGTCCGGGCTGGGAGCTCTCGCTCGGACGCCTCGCCCATGCGATCCGTCATGAGCGGGCCGACGCATTCTCACCGAAGCACCGCTGGGCAATGGACTGGTACTACCCGGTGTTGTCCGGCGTGATCTCCGGCGAGGCCGGGCGGGCCCACCTTGCCGAACGACGCGGCACCTTCATGCTCGACGACAAAGGCATCCGCTGTGTCTCCGATCGTCCGTGGGTCACCGCCGCAGAGACGTGCGAGTGCGCCATGGCCCACTTGGGGGTCGGCGAGCGTGAGATCGCCGAGCAGCTCTTCCGAGGGGCGCAGGCGATGCGTGAAGCCGACGGCAAGTACATCACCGGCATCGTGCACCCCGACCTCGTGCTCTTCCCGCCCGACGAGCGATCGACCTACAGCGCTGCCGCCGTCGTGCTCTGTGCCGAGGCGATCGAAGGCACCAGTCCAGCCGCTCGCCTCTTCTCCGATCACTCGTTCCTGCCGCCGATCATCGACATCGACCCGGTTGACAGCGAGGCTCCCGTCGCCGACTGATCAACACAGCCGGGCACCTTCGAACGAGCCGGGCCGGGGTGCGATCACATGCCGTCGGCGATGCGCTCGAGCCGACGCAGCGAACCAGTGACATCGACTTCTCGGAACGCCCCCGACTCCATCGCCCGCAGGTAGATCTCGTAGGGGGGCCGACCGCCGTCGGCAGGGTCCGGGAAGACGTCGTGGATCAACAAGGTGCCGCCGACCTTCACGTGCGGCACCCAGGTCTCGTAGTCGCGGTGGGCGGGCTCGTGGCCATGGCCACCGTCGATGAAGAGCAGAGCGAGGGGGATGTCCCACACGGCGCCGACCGTCGGTGAATCACCGACCAGGGCGACGACCGTGCCCTCCAGGCCCGCATCGTGAACGGTGCGCCGGAAGATCGGCAGGGTGTCCATCTTGCCGATGTCGGCGTCGACGAGATCCGGCTCGTGATGCTCCCAGCCCGCCTGGTTCTCCTCGCTCCCCCGATGGTGGTCGAGGGCGAACAGAACCCGGCCCTGACGCTTGGCGATGCCGCCAAGGTAAATCGACGACTTTCCGCAATAGCTGCCGACCTCGAGATACGGGCCGGGCACGGACACCGCCTCCGCGGCTCCCGACAGCGCCACGCCTTCATCCGGCGGCATAAAGCCACGCGCCGCCTCGGCGTGACGGAGGAGTTCGGGGTCGAGGCTCATGTGGAGGCCGACGGCTCCGTCCGCCACATCACCTTGTCGAGGATGACGTACTTTGCGACCCACACGACGCCGAACGCTCCGAGGCTGGTCGCCATCAACACGAGCGGCTGATCGGTCACCCGTTCCATCGCCGCGATACACGTCACGGCGAGCGCGAGACCAAGGAGCGCCATGCCCCAGAATGGCAGGACCTCGTTGCGGAACGAGACCTCCCCGTCCTGCTTCCAGACCCATTGCCGGCTCAGGAAGTACGCCGGGATGGCCGAGATCACGACCGAAATGATCTGCGACACGACGCCGCCGAACTCCAGGACGATCAGGCAGAAAGCCAAGACGCCCTGGCCGACGAGGACGTTGATCACCGACACGCCGCAATAGCGCATGATCTTCTCGCCGTGTTCGGCGAGGAGAGAACGCGGGCGCCGCAAAGTCGAGGTCACGGGACCCGAGGCTACTGCCACCCCGCCCTGTCAACCCTCCACGGGCGCTCCGCCAACCCCACTCCGCCCCCGACCGAGCCGCCCGAGCGGCCATGCTTGTAGGGATGTCCCAACACCACGTCAACGCGCTCATCGATCTCCTCGACCTTGAACCCATCGAGGTCAACATCTTCCGTGGAGTGAACCCCGACGAGGAGCGACAGCGGATCTTCGGCGGCCAGGTCGCCGGCCAGGCACTCGTCGCCGCAGCGCGCACCGTCGACGATGACCGGGCCGTGCACTCGCTGCACGCCTACTTCCTGCGGCCGGGCGACCCCAACGTGCCGGTGCTGTACGAGGTCGACCGGATACGCGACGGACGCTCGTTCACGACCCGTCGCGTGGCCGCCATCCAGCACGGGCGGGCGATCTTCCACATGTCGGCGTCGTTCCACATCGCCGAACCCGGCTTCGACCATCTCGACGAGATGCCCGACGTCCCCGAACCCGACGGGCTGCCCACCCGCCAGGAGCGTTTCGCCGCCGCCGGCATTGAGGACACGTACGGGCCGAGCGCACTCGACGTCCGCTACATCACGAACGACCCGTTCAACCGACGGGAGGCACTCCCGCCGACCCAACGGGTCTGGTTCCGGGCGAATGGCGACCTCCCCGACGGGCAGGTCCTGCACACCTGCCTCCTCACGTACGCCTCGGACATGACCCTGCTCGACACGACGCTCCTCCCCCACGGCTCGGGTGCCACCGACCGCTCGGTGATGATGGCGAGTCTCGATCACGCCATGTGGTTCCACGGCCCCTTCCGGGCCGACGAATGGCTGCTGTACGACCAACACACCCCGGCCGCCTCGGGCGCTCGCGGGCTCGCCACCGGCCGAGTCTTCACCCAGCACGGCCGACTCGTTGCCAATGTCGTCCAGGAGGGCCTGATCCGGCGGGTCGAGCCGTGAACAGCCGTCGCCTTGTCACTGCGGTCACCGCAGTCGCCCTGCTCGCTGCGGCATGCGGGACCGACGACACCATCGAAACCGCCGACAGCGTCACCACGGTGCCACCGACGGCTTCACCGACGACCACGATCCCCGCACCCGACAACCCCGACGAGGCAACGACCACAACGCCGTCGGTCGGGGACATCAACCAGGCCGCAGTCAAACTCGACCCGCTCGTACGGCTCGTCCAGCCGATCGATGCCGTCGTCGCCCCGAACGGCGAGTGGTGGATCGCTCAGCGCACGGGTGAGGTGCTCGTCGTCGATCCCGACACGGGCATCGCCGGCGATGTCGTGCTCGACATCAACGATGAGACCACCGCCCGCGGTGAGCGCGGCCTGCTCGGTCTCGCCGTCGACGACGAGGCCCTCTACGTCAACTTCACCGACCTCAGCGGCACGACCACGATCGACGCCTTCGTCTTCGACACCAGAGGTCGACCCGGCAACCGGATTCCGCTGCTGACAATCGATCAACCCTTCGGCAACCACAACGGCGGCGCGCTCGCCATCGGCCCCGACGGCAACCTCTACATCGGCGTGGGCGACGGAGGCGCAGCAGACGATCCGCTCAACGCCGGTCAAGACCCCGATCAGATCCTTGGCTCGATCGTTCGGATCGACCCGACCCCGACCGAGCGTGAGCCCTATGCGATCCCCGCCGACAACCCGTACGCGAACGGCGATGGTGTCCCAGAGATCTTCGCGATCGGTCTCCGCAACCCGTGGCGCATCGCCTTCGATCCAATGACGAATGATCTGTGGGTCGCCGACGTCGGCCAGAACCGCTGGGAGGAAATCACGCTTCTGCTCGGCACCAACGGCTGGGGCCGCGGCGACAACCTCGGGTGGCGACTGCGAGAGGGGGCGTCGACCTTTGCGGGCGACCGGCCCGAGAACAACATCGACCCGGTCTTCGTGTACCCCCATGGAGACGGAGTCCCCAGCGGCTGTTCGATCACGGGTGGCGAGGTCTACCGGGGTTCGGCGATCCCTGACCTCTTCGGCGCCTACGTGTTCGGCGACTACTGCACCTCTCGGATCTGGGCCATCTCGGTTCGCTCCGGTGAGGTGGTGTTCCGCGACCTCGACGCCTTCCTGCCTGGTGGCGAACTGGTCGACTTCGCACGCGACCCCAATGGGGAGCTTGTCGCACTGAGCCTTGGCGGGCAGGTCGTCCGTATCCGACCCGCGTAGCGCATGGGAGCGCCTCCCGGGCGCCCACCAGCGAGAGATCCCCGCCTCAACGGCGTGAACCCCTAGCGTGGTCGCCATGGTCGAGATCACGATCGCCTCCGAAGCCACACCCGAACTCCACGCGGCGATGGAGCGACTCGTCCCCCAACTGTCGAAATCGAACCCGCCGCCCTCGATGGAAGCGCTCGACACCCTCTGCCGCTCGGAGGCGTCGACCATGTTCATCGCTACCGACGAAACCGGCATCCTCGGCACGCTCACGCTCGCCATGTTCCGCATCCCGACCGGTATCCGGGCGTGGATCGAGGATGTCATCGTCGACGACGCCGCTCGCGGCAAAGGGGTGGGGCGACTCCTCAACGAAGCGGCGATCGCCCACGCATTCGACGAGGGGGCAATCACCGTCGACCTGACCTCTCGCCCGTCCCGCGAGGCCGCCAACCGGCTGTACCAGCGCATCGGCTTCGTACAGCGCGAGACCAACGTCTACCGCTACAGCAAGCCCGACCAGCTCGAGAGCTGAGCCTCAGCGGCGCCGATAACGTGACGGGGTGACCACCTTCCCCGGCGACCACGATCTCGACTGGCATCGAGCCCTCCCCGAACTCCGCGAGCCGGTCATCATCGCAGCGTTCGAGGGCTGGAACGATGCCGGTGACGCGGCTACCTCCGCCGCCCGTCACCTCGCCGAACGCTTCGACGCAACCCCACTCGCATCGATCGACCCTGAGCGCTACTTCGACTTCGGTACGACCCGACCGCTCGTCCACCTCGATGACGACCGCCGCCGCACCATCACCTGGCCCAACACCGAGGTGCTTGCTGCCCGAGTACCCGCCGCCGACCGCGACGTCGTGATCGTCGTCGGGCTCGAGCCCCAACTCCAGTGGCGTCGGTACTGCCGTCAAGTCCTCACGATCGCTGATGCCCTCGGTGCTTCATCCGTCATCACCCTGGGCGCTCTGCTCGCCGACGTTCCCCACACCCGGCCGGTTGACATCTACGGCGCAACGGACGACCCGGACCTCATGGAACGTCTCGATCTGTCCCCGTCGACCTACGAGGGGCCCACCGGCATCGTCGGGGTGCTCACCACCGAGTCCGCAGCCGCCGGGCACCCCACCACGACCTACTGGGCGGCCGTGCCCTCCTACGTGCCCGGTGCCCCATCGCCGAAGGCGGCGCTCGCGCTCGTCCATCGCGTGTGCGAGACCCTCGGCACGTCCGTGTTCGTCACCGACCTCGAAATCGCCACGGCCAGCTATGAGCGCCAGGTCGACGAGCTCGTCGCTGAAGACGAGGACACGGCGGCGTACGTCCGCGACCTCGAAACGGAGTGGGACGAGGCCGATGACGACGACCTTGAGGACGACCCAGAGTTGCTGGTCGCCGAGGTCGAGGAATTCCTCCGCGACGTCGACTGAGCGCCGCCTAGAGGCTCAAAGCCCCAGGGTCTGCTCGATCCAAGCGGCCATCTCGTCGGCGATGTCGAGGCCAACCGGCTCGTTGAGGATCTCATGACCGAGGCCGACATAGACCCTGCGGACGGCTGCAACCGATTCCAGCGGCTCTGAGGCCCAGACGGGCACGAGCCGGTCGACGTCGCCGTGACCGACCCACGTCGGCAGATCGAGCCCGGCGATTACGCCCTTCACCCGGTCGATCTCACCGATCGTCTCGAGAGCGAGCGAGATCGTCATGAAATCGACTCGCAAGGGATCCTCGAAGAAGCGCTCACCGACCGTGATGTCCGTGGCGTAGTTGGCCGGATCAAATTCGTCGCGAACTTCATACCCGGGGCGGAAACGACGAATCAACGGACCCGTCACCTTGAGGATCTTCTGCGAACCCTCGACCTCGTAGCCGAGCGGAGGGCCCGACAGCACGAGGGCATCAGGGAGCGGGCGACCGCTCGTGCAGTATCCCGCCGAGATCAGCCCACCAAGCGAGTGCCCGAGCAGGACCGTCGGAAGCCCGAGCTCGCGGATCACGGCAAGTTGATCCTCGACATCGTCGTGGAACTGCGAGAAGGAATCGACATAGGCGCGCGGGCCGCCAGACGCACCGAAACCACGGTTGTCGAGCATCACAACGTCGTACCCTCGCTCGGCGAAGTGGGCGCCGACGTGCTCGTACCGGCCGGAGTGCTCGCCGAGGCCGTGCACCATCAGCATCGCAGCCTTGGCGTCACCGGCAGGCCGCCAGCGACGACGGAGCTGGATGAGGCCGTCTCGGGTGGTGCCGTGATCGACGACCGCGGTCACGACGACCCCTCAAGATGATCGGGAGCGCCCTTCCACGGCGGTGTGCGAGGTAGATCGAACAGCACCGGAACATCTTCGCCCCGGATCGCCGCAAACGCATGGGCGGCCCAGAGATCGGCCCCGGCCGTGGGGTCGGGCAGGGCGTCCTCGGCAAACCAGCCGACATCGGTGCACTCGAGCGGATGGGGGGTGAGTTCGCCGCCGGTGGCCCGGCAGTGGAACACGAGCGAGACGAGCGGAATGCGGGTGAAGCCCCGACGCTGCCCATCAAGCACGGCGATCGGCCGCACGACGTCGCAGTCGATCCCGGCCTCCTCCTTCACTTCCTTCACGACAACCTCGGCCGGCGAGTAGCCGACATCGGCCCACCCGGTGGGATACAGCCACACGCCGCTGTCGGCCCGCTGCACCATCAGCAGCTCGCCGTGGTCGTTGCCCACGACCGCGCCGACCGTGATCTTGGGCGTGACATACCCGGCGACGCCCACACCGATGCGGTCGAGCCACTCCTGCACCTGGCGCTGCGGGTCGAGGCCACCCACCACATGGCTGCGGATGTCGGCGGCGATCTCCAGGACCTCCTCGAACCGTTCACGCTCGTAGAGGTTGTCGGTGAAGCCGAGACCGGTCATGGCGGTGGACGAGAGCGCCTCCGCCCAACGCAGAAGTTCTCGTTCGGTTGCGGGACGGTCGCTCATGAAGTCCTAGGCGTCGGCACCGATCGCAGAAAGCACTGCGATCTCGATCTCGGCAAGGTATTCCGGATCGGTGATCTTCGCGCCGTCCGGACCGAGAACATAGAACGTATCGATCACATCGTCGCCGAGCGTGTGCACCTTCGCCCGGGCGATGTCGAGATCGAGCTCGACGAACGCACGGGTGACCCGGTAGAGGAACCCGATCGAGTCAGGGCCCCGCACCTCCAGCACGGTGGCCGACGACGACACCTCGTTGTCGACGATCACCGCTGGCTCGACGAGGCGTGCCGCAGCGGTGCGCTGGAAGCGATACGACTTCGCCCGACGCAGAAGGCGGGCCGTGATGGCGAGCTGTCGTCGCAACGCCCGCTCGATGTCGGTGATGACGGCGTCAGGTCGCTCCGCGAGTGCCGAGCCGCCCGTGATGCGAATCTGATCGATCGCCATGCCGTCGGCCGTGCCGAGGTTCGCATCGACGATTTCGATGCCGTGCAGGGCAAGCGCGCCCGCCACCCGACTGAAGACGCCCGGCCGGTCGGGAGCGACGACGGTGACGATCTGACCGACGATCGACACGTGGGTCTCGCCCATGGCCGCGAGAGCGAGCAGCTCGGGGGTCGGAAACTCGTCGGACTCAAGATCGGTGTGGCCCTGCAGGTATCGGACCGTGCGCTGCGCAAGCTCGTTGACAAGCCCGGCTTTCCAGCTGTTCCAAGCCGACTTCGACGTGGCGATCGAGTCGGCCTCGGTAAGCGCCGCGAGCAGCTCGATCGTTCCGGTCGACGGCACCGCATCGGCAACGAGCTTCACGGTACCTTCGTCTTCCAGATCGCGCCGCGATGCCACATCGGGGAGCAACAGGTGATGCCGGACAAGCGCCTCGAGGATCTCGATATCGGCGGGTGGGTAGCCCATCCGCTCGGCGATCGTATGCACGAGACCCACACCGACCTCACTGTGGTCGCCGGGGTAGCCCTTGCCGATGTCGTGGAACAGGCCACCCAGGACAAGCAGGTCGGGACGCTCGACCCGATCGACGAGCCGAGCGGCTTCGGCCGCCGCCTCCAGCAGGTGACGATCGACGGTGAACCGGTGGTAGGCGTTGCGTTGCGGGCGATGCCGATTCGGGGCCCACTCAGGAATCAGTCGGGTGACGAGATCGACCTGGTCAAGTGCTTCGACCACCCGGATCATGTCGTGCCCCATCAACAACAAGTCGACGAAAAGCTCACGGGCTTCATCCGGCCACGGATTCGGAAGAGGGGCGCCTTCGGCCGCGATGCGATCCAGCACGTCGCGGAAGATGAACGCATCTTCGCGAGCAGCGTGAACCGCCACCCTCAGCGGCATGACCGGATCACTGACGGGGGCATCGTCGGCAAGGGTGAGGGTCTCCTCAGCGAGGAGGATGCCATGCCCGAGATCTCGGGTACGCGCCAGCCAGCGACGACGCCGGCCCCGCTTGTGGATCCGGTGCAGCACCGCGTCCTCGATCCCGGTGACGGTTCGGGCTGCTTCGGCAACCGCCGCCATCAAGCGATCGGCGTCGCCGTAGCCGAGGGCGTCGGCGACCTCGTCCTGCTCCTGCAATAGCAGCTGGTTGTTGGCTCGGCCGGTGGCGCGGTGCAATTCGATGCGGGCCGACAGCAGCACACTCTGCGGCCCGTCGAGTGCTTCCCGCTCGGAGTCCTCGAGCAGGCTCGGGTCGGCGAGATCGATCCACTGGAGGCAGTGAAGATCTCGCAGGCCGCCCTGCGAGAGCTTGAGGTCTGGTTCGAGCAGGAAGGCGAGCTCACCCGCCTGCTCATGACGCTCGCGGATGCGCACGTCGAGCTGGTCGAGCATCCGATCGGCGTTCTCGCGCCACTGATCGAGCGCTTTTCGCTGTAACTCGTCGACGAGCGCCTGACTGCCACCGAGGGATCGGACCTGCAACAGCGACGTCGCCGTATCGAGATCACTCGAGGCAAGGTGGAGCGCCTCGTCGATCGTCCGGACGGCATGCCCAAGCTTCATTCCGGTGTCCCAAATCGGATACCAGATGCGCTCGGCGACCTCGGCCGCCGACCCTTCAAACTGGTGGATCAGCAGCAAGTCGAGATCAGAACCGGGACTCAGATCACCACGGCCGTAACCACCCACCGCCGCCAGCGCGAAACCTGGAACATCGCCGACATCGTCGATGACCGACCCGAGCCAGGCATCGATCTCTGCGGTGTACGCGGCCGCCAGCGCCGTCCCGACCAGAGAACGGTCGGCCACGACGCCGGCGGCAGCGGGAATCGTCTTCATCGAACGTCGGGGGCACGTCGCATCATGAGCTGACCGTACCCCGCTGCACGCTCAGTCGACGTAGGCCGTCTCGGCGTGCTGCGTCTGATCGAGGCCGGTGAGTTCCTCGTCGCCGCTGACTCGGAGGCCCATGACGTTGTCGAGCAGTTTGGCGAGACCGAACGTGACGATGCCGGAGTAGGCGATGACCGACACGATGGCGATGACCTGGCTGATGACAAGGCCCCCATCCCCAAAGAAGAGACCGTCGACACCACCCACGCTGGCGTCGGCGAAGAAGCCGAGCAGCACGCCACCGACGATGCCACCGACCATGTGGATGCCGACGACGTCGAGGCTGTCGTCGTAACCGAACTTCGCCTTGAGCTGGATGGCGAAGTAGCAGCAGACCGAAGCAACGAAGCCGAAGACGATCGGCGCAAGACCGCCGACGAACCCGGCTGCAGGGGTGATGGCGACGAGACCGGCGACGACACCAGAGGCCCCGCCGAGCGTCGTGGCGTGGCCATCACGCTTCCATTCGATGGCGAGCCAGGCGACCATGCCTGCTGCACCCGCCACGAACGTGTTGAGTACGGCCTGGGCGGCGACACCGTCGGCCGCAAAGGCCGAACCGCCATTGAAGCCGAACCACCCGAACCAGAGGATGCCGGCACCGAGCATGACGAAGGGCAGGTTGTGGGGTGGCATGGCCTGGTCGGGCCAGCCGGCACGCTTGCCGAGGACCATGACGAGGGCGAGCGCCGCAACACCGGCATTGATGTGAATCGCCGTGCCGCCGGCGAAGTCGATGGCGGCGGGGTCGAGCTTGCTGTGGTGCCAGCCGACATAGACCCAGTAGAAGACCGGGGTGTAGACGATGAGGCTCCAGATCGGCACAAAGATCGCCCAGGCGGAGAACTTCATACGGTCCGCGACCGCACCCGCGATCAGCGCCGGCGTGATCGCCGCGAACGTCATCGAGAAGGCGACCGCGATGAGTGCATCCGTGCCCTTCACGTCCTTGAGGCCGAGGGCGTCGAGGTTGCCGATGAACGCCTCGAGACCGTCACCATCACCGTTGTTACCCAGTGAAAATGCGACGAGCACCCAGACCAGCGGCACGATGCCGAGGCAGTAGGTGTTCATATTCAGCATGTTGAGCACGTTCTTCGAGCGGACCATGCCCCCGTAGAACAGTGCGAGTCCGGGGACCATGAACAGCACCAGAGCGGTGCTGATCAACATCCAGGCGGTGTTGCCTTCCATTGCGGTGTTCCTCCTCGCGCCCTCCCGCTTCGGGAGGGCCAAGAGGGAACCTAGGAACCCAGTGTTTCGTGCTTGTTTCGGGAGACTGATCCGTGTGTTACTGCACGGCCCACATGCGGTCAGAGACGGGTCAGAGTTTCGCTGCGGTAACCGACAACAAGGTCAGGCATCGTCGTCGGCATTCCACTGACCGCTCGCCTTCCCCTCAGCGACCAGGCGGCGCAGCCACAGCACGAAGGCGACACCGACAACGGCGATCACAACGGCGGCGACGATCGCGCCAAGCGTTCCGAAAAACCCGGTGGTGATGATGATGAAGAAGAACAGGGCCAGCGATCCGGTGCGGACGCTGCGCTTCATCTTCGGCGTGATCGGCGATGACGGATCGGGCATAACGGCTCCTAGTACGGCCACTCGTCGGTGTTGCGGTGGCCAAGCAGACGGGTGAGCGGCGCAAGCTTGGCAACGATCAGGATCTTGATCACGACGTTGCGAACGAACCACGGCAGCTGGAGCTCCTGACGCAACACATTGCGGAGCCGTTCGCCGAACGCCATATTCACCCGGCGGTACTCGGCCATCGACTGTGAGCGCCCGACATACTTCCAACGGCCGCCGTAGAAGGTGGTGGTCATGAGCGCAAGGGTGACACCGATCGAGCTGAAGGAGTCGTGGATCAGCATCGTGCCGCCACCGCTGACCCGCTCGCCCCACTGGACGATGTCGGCACGGGCCGGGCCGAAACGGTGGGCGCCGTCGATGTAGAGCAGATCGATGTCGCCCTCCACATCATCGAGGGCGACATCGCTCATCTTGCGAACATGGATCACGCGCTCATCGACACCCGCAGCCGAGAGGTTGGCGTGGAAAAGGTCATAGTCGTCATCGCCTCGAGCCTGGTCGGCCTCGATTTCCTGAGGCCCACGATCAGAACCCATGTGCGGGTCGATCGCCGTGATCGCCACCCCATCGGCAGCCGCCGACGCAAGGACGATCATCGACCGACCACGAAAGCTTCCGATCTCGACGATCTGCGCACCGGCGCCGAGTTCGACAGCCCGGTCGTGGAGGCGTCGGGCCTGGTCGTCGGTCATCCAGCCCTCGACGTCGGCAACCGACGCAAGGATGTCGGGAAAGGGTGGGCGATCCGGCACGACGGTGAGGCTAGTCAGCGAGCAGCTCGGCAGCGCGCCGGAACACCTTCGATCGCGGCAGCGCGTCGGCGCACCCGGCAGCGATCGCCGACTGCAACGCCTCATCGTCGACATGGGAGCCGTAGGCGATCACCGTGCGATCGTCGGCGACGAGCGCAGAGAGATCGACGCCGAGCGCAAGATCGACCAGCACGATGCGGGCGCCGGCGAGTTCAGGGGCATCGACCGAGCGGACGATCACCACACCCGGCACCGCCGACCGAAAGCGACTGCCGTCCATCAGATCTCGGGTGACGACGACATGGTCAGCCATGATCGGACTCCCGACGACGGCGGAGATGCACGTGGGCACGTGCTGCGCCCCACACGAGCCCCGGCTCGTGGAGATCCTCGTCGACGTCGGAAAAGGCGGCGGGGCCGAGCTGATAAGGGTCGCCGGGGAACTGACGTTCGAGGAACTCGTCGCGCGGCGGGCGGGCCGCTCCCCACCGGTCAAGGAGGTCGGTCATCGGCCCGACGGCGTTCCGCAACGCTGCGAGCGGGCTGCCTGCGCCGGTATCCACGTCGGCTCGAAGCACCCGCCGGATCTCCGGCATGGCCGCAACTCGCGTCTCTTCGATCACGGCAGCGAGATCATCTTCGACGACCGCTACTCCACCGGCGCCCGCAGCGCCGAAAACCGAACGCGTGACCCATCCACCGATCGACGTATCGACCTGCTCGATCAACTGTTCTGCGAACGCAGCCAACTGCGCCTCGTCGTCGGCCAACGTGGGCTCAGGGTGTGCCTCCACCTCGTCAGACTAGGAGGCGAAGACGTCACCGGGCATCCTGGCGCCACCGCTACGGTGACCCCATGCCTCTCACCCTCGACGCACGCGACCAGGCGCTTCTCGACGGCACGGCCGGACCTGCGGCAGCGCTTGCTATGCGGGTCGTCGTCCGCACGGCTGAGTCGATGGAGGCCGAGCATCTACTCGACATCACCGGCGCCCACATCGATTCATGCCTCTACCACGGGCAGGCCGGGCTCGACTTCGCACAGCGACTCGCCGACGACGGCGCACAGGTCTCCGTCCCGACCACGCTCAACGTCAGCTCACTTGACCTGCTCCACCCGGAGCTCTACCGAGGCGACGACCACACGCGTGACCAGGCGCGGGCACTGATGAACGCTTACGAAGCAATGGGGTGCGAGCCGACCTGGACATGCGCTCCCTATCAGATGGACGCCCGGCCCCGGATCGGCGAGCACGTCGCCTGGGCCGAGTCGAACGCCATCGTCTTCGCCAACGCAGTGCTCGGTGCCCGCACCCACCGCTACGGAGATTTCCTCGACATCGCAGCGGCGATCACAGGTCGAGCCCCGGCGGCGGGCCTCCACCTCGACACGGCACGCCACGCCACGATCGTCTTCGACGTGTCGGCCGTGCCCGCGAACCTGCTCGACCTCGACGTGGCGTACCCGGTCATCGGGCACCACATCGGCAAGCTCGTCGGCAGCGCCGTTCCCGTCATCGTCGGCGCACCGGCGGGATTGAGCGAAGATCGCCTGAAGGCGATCGGAAGCGCGGGGGCATCGTCGGGCTCGCTGGCCATGTTCCACGTCGTCGGCTCGACACCCGAAGCACCCGACCTCGAAACCGCATGCGGTGGCCGAGTCCCGACCGACCGCCACATGATCACCGCCGCCGATCTTCGCGCCGCCCGGGATCGACTCACGACCTCGACCAACGCGAAACTCGGCGCGATCAGTCTGGGGACACCCCACTACTCGGTGCCCGAATTTGCTCGGCTGATCGAACTGCTCGGTGACCGCCGGATCCACCCCGATATTCACGCCTACGTCAATACCGGCCGCAGTGTCGCCCACGAACTCGACCTCCGAGGGTGGAGCACCCGGCTCGCCGACGCCGGCGTGCAACTCGTCACCGACACCTGCACCTACATCACGCCGGTCATGGCCGACATCCACGGCACAGCGATGACCGACTCCGCCAAATGGGCCTACTACGCCCCTGGGAACCTCGGGCTAGATGTCGCCTTCGGTTCAGTCGAGGACTGTGTCGAATCAGCGGTTCGCGGTGAGGTCGTCCGCGACGAAGGAGTCTGGGCCGATGCTTAAGGCCACGCGCACACTCATCGCCGGCGAGGCCAACGGCGAGATCCTCGAACTCGACGAACCCCTCAGCTTCTGGGGTGGATTCGAATCCGAGACCGGCACGATCATCGATCAGGCCCACCCTCAGGTCGGTCAGTCGCTCGTCGGGAAGATCGTCATGATGACCGTCGGGCGCGGATCGAGCTCTGCGTCTTCGGTCCTCGCAGAGGCCATCCGCGACGGCACTGCCCCGGCGGCACTGATCCTGCAGGAATCCGACGAGATCATCGTGCTGGGAGCGATCGTCGCCGACGAGATCTACCAAACCGTAATGCCGATCCTCCTCGTCGACGACGTCACCTATCGAGACGTCGCATCGCTCACCGCTGCGCAGATCACGGCCGACGGGCAGATCGACCCCCGCTGATCAACCCACGGCCAACCGAGCAGCAGCGAGATCCTCCAGCGCGGTACCGGCCGACTTGAACAGCGTCACCTCATCGTCGTCCCGGCGGCCCGGATGCTCACCGGCGACGAGCTCGGCGAGGTCGGCCAGCAGATCAGCCGGCGTGAGGATCCCTGATGCCAGCGGCTGGGCGATGTCTCCGGCGATTGCCGCATCGTCATAGGTGTCGACGAAGACCGATGCCCGCCGAACGACGTCGTCGTCGGCTTCTCGCATCTCATGGCTGAATCCGCCGATCAAGTCGACATGACATCCGGGCTTCACCAACGCCCCCCGGACGATCGGTTCGGTCGCACCAGTGACACACGAGATCACATCGGCGCCGGCGACCGCCGCGTCGAGATCGGTGACGACGTCGACCGTCAATCCGTGCACAGCGACCTCCTCGGCCACTACCGCAGCCTTGGCGGGATTACGGCCCCAGACCTGCACCGTGTCGAAGTCACGCACGTGTGCGTGCGCCTGGATCGCCATCGGCGCCAATGCGCCGGTCCCCACGACCAGCAGCCGGGAGGCGCCCGTTCGCGCGAGACGTTTCGCGGCGACGGCGGACGCAGCAGCCGTTCGGCGGGTCGTCAACGTGTTGGCCTCGCAGGCACCGACCAGCGAGCCGGTCACGCCGTCGAACAGCAACACGCCGGCCTGCACCATCGGAAGACCCTGTTCGCCATTTTCGGGAAAAACGGTGACCGCTTTCACGCCGATGATCTCTCCGGCAACCCAACCGGGCTTCAACAGGAATGCCGCATCGTTGCCGTTGCCGTCGGGCACGGTATGAAACGTTCGAGCCGGGGCCGTCGCCTCAGGCTCCACCATGATCTGCTCGATCGCCTGAATCAGTTCCGCCCAGCCGAGCACGGCGCCGATATCGGCATCGGTGAAGAACCTCATGGATCGTTGCCTTGCTCCGGCTCACCCGTCGCCTCGCCCGGCCAGTGCCCATCGGGGGGATCCGGCGGATACCAGTCCTCGACGGTGACACCGAGTCCATCGGCGATCCGATTGACGTACGCGTAGTACGCCGTCGCCTCACAGATGTCGTGCACATCTCGATCGCTGAAACCGACCGCTCGGAGCGCATCGACATCGGCTTCGACCATCTCGCCGGGCGTTCGGGTCAGCTTCAGCGCATAGGTCAACATCGCCGTGCGCCGCTCACCGATCGGGGCGGTTCGCCAGTCGATGTCGATCTGGGCGAGGAGCGGGTCGTCTTTCAGGAGTCGGCGCAGACCGCGCCGGTGGTGAGTGAGTCAATAGTGGCAGTCGTTCTCGAGCGAAACGACGTAGGCGATCAACTCTCGCTCGACCTTGCGCAGCGTCCCGGTCCCCGCCATGGCCGACCGGTAGAGGCCGTCGTGGGCGGCCAATCCTCGGGGGTTGATGGAGTGCACCGCCATGATGTGGTCGACCCGGCCGAGGTCACGATCGACGACTCGACCGTGCAACGGCTCGAGCTCGCCCTCCCACTGATCATCGGGAACCGTTCGGATCCAACTCATCGCTCCTCCTCACATCGGGGCGCGGCGCTAGCTTAGGGACCGTTCACGCAAGGGGCCGGATCGGTCCCGGGGGGAGACACATGTCGAGTCATCCGGATCTGGCCGGGAAGGTCGTGGTCGTCACGGGCGCCGGCAAGGGCATCGGCCAAGCGATCGCCGAACGCTTCGGCGCCGCCGGCTCATCGGTCGTCGTCAACGACGTCGACGATTCCTCGGCCCGCGCCGTCGCGAACGGCATCGTCGATACCGGGGGCACGGCGATGGCAGCGCCCGCCGACGTGTCCGATGGCGAACAGGTCGCCGCCATGTTCGACACCGTGATGTCCACCCACGGCACCGTCGACGTGCTCGTCAACAACGCGGGACTCGTTTCGCCGATGCTCCATTTCTTCGATGCCGACGAGGCGTGGTGGCGGCGGATCATCGACGTGAACCTCACCGGTCACTTCCTGTGCTGCCATCGAGCCGCCCGCATCATGGCCAAGAACGGCGGCGGGTCGATCATCAACATGAGCTCCGGAGGCGCCACCCGGGCCCATCGCAGCTTCACGGCCTATGACGCCAGCAAGGGCGGGATCGAGGCACTCACTCGAGCGATGGCGCTCGACCTCGGGCCGTACAACATTCGCGTCAACGCGCTCATGCCCGGCTCGATCGACACGGCAGGACTCGACGCCGACGCTCGGGCCTATCGCGGCGTCAACATCCCGGCCGGACGGATCGGCGATCCGTACGACATGACCGGGCCCGCCCTCTTTCTCGCCAGCGACGATGCCGCCTATGTCACCGGCGATGTCATCAAGGTCGACGGCGGCATGCTTGCCCAGCAGCGGTCGGCCACGGTCGACATCGTGCATCCCGACACCTTCCCGTCGGTCGACGACCTCTGATCCCATGAACGGTTCCCGCACGGGCGGCCAGATCGTCGCCGACGCGCTCGTCGCCCACGGCGTCAGCCATGTGTTCGGCGTGCCCGGCGAGAGTTACCTGGCGGTCCTCGATGCGATGCACGACACCGACATCGAGTTCGTCATCTGTCGTCAGGAAGGTGGCGCGGCCTACATGGCGGAGGCATGGGGTCGCCTCACCGGCGACCCGGGGGTCTGTATGGTGACCCGTGGGCCGGGTGCCACCAACGCATCGGTCGGCATCCACGCTGCTCGCGAGAACTCACAACCGATGGTGGTGCTGATCGGCCAAGTCGCCACCGACGAGATGGGGCGAGAGGCCTTTCAGGAGATCGACTACCGCGCCTTTCTCGGCCCCATCACCAAATGGGCGACCCAGGTCGACGATGTCGACGAGTTGGCCGAAACGATCTCCATGGCGTTCAAGATCGCCGCCAGCGGCCGACCCGGACCGGTCGCGATCGCGTTGCCTGAGGACATGCTGCGCGCCGACACGACCAACACCGACGTCGCTCCGCTGACGATCGAACGGGCGACACCGACCAGTGATGAACTCGATGCGATCGTCGCCGCCATCACCGACGCCGAGCGTCCTGTCATCATCGCGGGCGGCGGCCGGTGGACCCTCGACGCCCGGGCCGACCTCACCGCCTTCGCCGAACACAACGACATTCCGGTACTCGCCGCCTGGCGATTCCATGACGTCGTCGACAACCTCAGCGATATCTACTGCGGCGAAGCCGGGCTGGCGATGCCGCAGGCGGTTCGCGACACGATCACCGAGGCGGACCTCATCATGGGCCTCGGTATCCGCTTCGGGGAGATGACCACCGCCGGATGGACCCTGATCGACCTCGACGAACCGACACAACGCATCGTCCACATCCACCCGGAACGCACCCAGCTTGGCCGGATCTACCCGACCGACATCGGGGTGTGCGGCGACCCGTCGGTGACCATCGGCGCCCTTCGGGAGATGAGCGTCCCGACGAGCGAACCCCGCCGTGCGTGGTGTTCGACCCGCCGAGCCGCCTTCGTCGACGGCTCACGCATCCCACCGCAGCCGGGCCCACTCGACATGGGCGAAGCCATGCGATGGCTGCAGGCCAACGCACCAGCCGATGTGATCTTCACCAACGGCGCCGGCAACTTCTCGGTCTGGAACAACAAGGGCTTCCGTTACGGACCCCAGGCCCGATTGCTGGCGCCACAGAACGGCACGATGGGCTACGGCCTTCCGGCCGCGATCGCTGCGAAGGCCGCCCACCCCGACCGAACCGTGGTGTGTTTCGCCGGTGACGGTGATCTCCAAATGACGATCCAGGAACTCGGCACCGCACGCCAGGCCGGCTACGAGCCGATCGTGCTCGTCTTCGACAACGGCATGTACGGCACGATCCGTGCCCACCAAGAGCGGAACTACCCCGGCCGGATCAGCGGCACACCGATTGACAACCCCGACTTCGTCGCCATCGCACAGGCCTACGGCATGCACGCGGAAGCGGTTCGAGAGACCGACGCCTTCGGGCCGGCCTTCGTTCGGGCAATTGCGTCGCCGACCGGCGCGCTCCTACATCTCCATATGCCCGCCGAGATGTTGACCCCGTGGGAGTCGATCGACCAGGCCCGCGACCGGACCTGATCGCGACGTCGGCTAGCGGTTGCCTTCGCCCAGGTAACTGGCGCGAAGTTCCGGGTTCGCGAGCAGGGCCTCGGCCGAGTCGTCCAGAACGACACGCCCGGTCTGCAGAACCCAGCCGCGGTCAGCGATCGACAACGCCATGTTGGCGTTCTGCTCGACCATGAAGATCGCGACACCCTCTTCGTGGATCTGCTGGATCAGTTCGAAGTTGGTCTGGACGAGCGCTGGCGCAAGCCCCATCGATGGTTCGTCCATCAACAACACGCGAGGGTTGGCCATCAAGGCGCGACCCATGGCGACCATCTGCTGTTCGCCACCCGACAGAGTGCCGGACTTCTGATTCAGCCGCTCCTTCACCCGAGGGAACATCTCGTAGATGCGCTCGAGGTCGGATTCGACGCCGTCGTCGTTGCGGAGATATGCCCCGAGTTCGAGGTTCTCCTTGACAGTGAGACGCTTGAACAGGCGCCGGTTCTCGGGAACCATCGTGACGCCCCGCTCGACCCGATACGACGTCGGCTTGTCGTTGACGACTTCACCATCAAGCACGACCTCGCCGGTCGTCGGCGTGACCATGCCCAGCAGGGTCTTGAGAGTCGTGGACTTCCCGGAGGCGTTACCGCCGAGGAGGCAGACCAGCTCACCCGGATAGATCGCCAGGTCGACGTCTTTCAGGATGTGGACTGCGCCGTAGTGGGTGTTGATCCCGCGAAATTCGAGCAGCGGGGTCGGGGACTCGACGGCTTCGCTCATGATGCCTCCTCTGCGGGGCGACCGAGATACGCCTCGATCACGGCGGGGTCCGACGAAACTTCGTCGTAGCTGCCTTGTGCGATGGTTTCGCCGTGGTCGAGTACGACCACACGATCCGACACGTCTCGAACGACGCCCATGTCGTGTTCGATCATGACGATGGTGAAACCCCATTCGTCTCGCAGCTTGCCGATGAGCCCCGTGAGCTCCTCGGACTCTTTCGGGTTCATGCCGGCCACCGGTTCGTCGAGGAGAATGACCTCGGGCTTGGTGGCCATCGCACGGGCGATCTCGAGGCGGCGACGGTTGGCATACGACAGGACCGACGCCGGCTGGTTCAACCGATAGCCGACCAGTCGGCTCCCGAAGAACCCGAGCACCTTCTCGCCGTGCTCACGGATCTCCTGCTCTTCGCGCTTGAAGCCGCCCGTCTGGAACAGCGCGCCCATGATCCCCTGCTTGGTTCGGCAGTGCTGGGACACCATGACGTTCTCGAGAATCGTCATGTTGGCAAACAGGCGGACGTTCTGGAAGGTCCGGGCGATGCCTCGGGCAGTGACCTGGTTGGGGTCGAGACCGAGCAACGACTCACCCTTGAACACGATGTCGCCGGAGGTCGGCGTGACCATCCCCGAGATCATGTTGAAAAAGGTGGTCTTCCCGGCGCCGTTGGGGCCGATGACCGAGACGATCTCTCCCTTGTCGACGTGGAAGTCGAGGTCGGAAAGCGCATTGAGACCCCCGAAGGTCACGCTCAGGTTCTGGATGTCGAGCAGACGTTCGCTCATGCTGGCGCCACCTCCCCACTCGCCGCTTCATCATCGTCGTCGTTCGCCTGCGCTTTCAGCCAGGCGTCCTGCAGGAACTCTTCCTGATGGAGTTCACGGCTCCGACGTACGTTCGGGATCAGGCCCTCGGGGCGCTTCAGCATCATCCAGATGAGCAATGCGCCATAGATCAAGAGCTTGAACTCGGAGAATTCAGCGAGCAGACCCGGCTGGTTGGGGCCACCGAGGATGCCGACGAGCACCAACGCACCGGCGGCAACACCGGCAATGCGACCCATACCACCGACGATGACGATCACGAGGATCACGATCGACACCAGGATCTTGAAGGAGCTCTCGAAGACCGACCCGACCTTCGCCGCGAAGATCGCACCGGAGAACGACGCGAGAATTGCGCCGACCACGAATGCCTGCAGCTTGGAGTTCACCGTGTTGATACCCATGGCCTCGGCGACCGATTCGTCTTCACGAACCGCCATCCAGGCGCGACCGATACGAGAGTTCTCGAGTCGCCAGCTCACATAGATGGCGATGGCAACGAAGCCGATCACCAGATACAGGACCTGTTGCGGGTCGGTGCCCTTGACCGTGGCGACGCCGACGATGTCGGCGCCGGGAATCGACAGGATGCCCTGCGCGCCGCCGGTGAAGCCGCTGGCCCAGTCGGAGCGGACCGTGAGTCGGATGATCTCACCGAACCCGAGGGTGACGATTGCGAGATAGTCGCCTCGCATCCTGATCACCGGCGCACCGATGAAGAGCCCGGCAACGATCGCCATGAACACCACGACGAAGATCGCGACCCACCACGGCAGCTCGGGCGAAAGACCCGGTGAACTCGGCGACGTCATGATGGCTGCGGTGTACCCGCCGACCGCGAAGAACGCCACGTAGCCGAGGTCGAGGATGCCTGCGAGGCCGACAACGATGTTGAGACCGAGCGCCAGAAGCAGGAAGAGCCCGACATTGGTCAACAGGTCGTTGGTGAGTCGACCGAGGAACATCGGGAGCACAATCGCAGCGACGGCGATGAGCACCAGCCCCACGGTGTTGACCTTCATCGGGGACACCTCTCGACGAGCCGCCACTGCCGCGCGGCCCCGCTTCGCCTGTCCGCCCAGCACGAGCACCCAGGCGATCGCGAACACGGTGAGGATGACGGCACCCTGCACCGAAAGGCCGCCCTTCTTCTCGAAGAGCGCTTCGAACAGCCATTCGAGCCGGAAACCCTCGGAAATGTCGTCGAGTGCCGATTCGAGCGATGCGGTCAACACGATCGTGAGCGAGATCGCGAGCAAGAGTCGGTTGGCGATCGTCGGGAGCAGGTGAAGTGCACCGCCGGCCAGACCGAGACCGGCGGAAGCGAGGATCCAGAAGATCGCTCCGTAGCCGACGCCCTCACCNAAGCTGAGCACTTCGAGCAGGGCGTCGTTCCAGTTGACGAGCGGATCACTGAGATCGCGCGTGTCGAGCAGCCAGATCAGCAGGGCCAACCCTGCGCCACCGATCGCACCGACCGAGATGCCGGCGACCAGTTCCCGAAGACCCTTCTTGTGTTGGGTCATGCCTTCGAGGACCACTTCGCGAGTGACGAAATTGCCAAGGGCAATCGGAATCCAGATCAGCGACAGGTAGCCCATCGAAAGGAGCGGCTCCACGATGACGCGCTTGTCGAGCTTGTCGGGCATGTCGGTGAGNGACACGAAGATCAGCGCAAGGGCACAGATCAATCCCCAGTTGACGAGCTTGCGCCAGTCCTGATCGAACGCACCTCGTGCGGGCGCCAGCACGACGGCTTCGTCGGTGTTCATGGTCTCACTCATGCTCGATCCTCCGCCGACAGACGCTCACCGAAGAGGCCGGTGGGCTTGACCAAAAGGACGAAGATCAGCACAAGGAACGCCACAGCGTCCTTGAGCTGGGTGTGGCCGGTGACACCGAGCGGTTCGAGCACCAACTGGGGTGCCAGTGATTCGGAACTGCCCAGGGTGAGGCCGCCGGCCATGGCACCACCGAGGTTGCCGATACCGCCGACGACAGCGGCCGAGAAGGCCTTGATGCCGGGGAGGAACCCGGTGAACTCGGTGACCGAGCCGAACAGGATGCCCCAGAGGATGCCGGCGACGCCGGCCATGGCACCGCCGACCGCGAAGGTAGTGACGATCGTGCGATCGACGTCGATGCCCATCAGTGAGGCGATCTCTTTGTCCTCGGCGACCGCTCGCATGGCCTTGCCGGTCTTGGTGCGTTCGACGAGATACCAGAGAGCACCCATCGACACCCCGGCGACGACCAGCACCAGCAGCTTCTTGCCCTCGATGTCGAAGGGGCCAATGCCGATGTCGTCGCGGAGCCAATCAGGAAGGCGGGGGTAGCTCTTGGCTCCCGGCCCGAGCAGCACTGCAGAGGTGTTCTGGATAAAGAACGACACGCCAATCGAGGTGATCAGCGGAATGAGGCGGGGGGAGCCTCGCAACGGCCGGTACGCAATCCGTTCCGTGACGACGGCGGTGACGGTGGAGCAGACGACCGAGACGAGCACGGCGATCAGGATCGCGAGGAGGAAGTTGTCCTCCCAAACGCCGGCTTCGAAGAGTTTGTTTGAGGTGATCATGCCGGTCATCGCGCCGACCATGAAGACCTCGCCGTGGGCGAAGTTGATGAACCCGAGCACGCCGTAGACCATCGAGTAGCCCAGGGCGATCAGCCCGTACATGGCGCCCTGNGANAGNCCCGAGATCACGAGTCCCTGGAACGCATCCCAGCTCAGCCGGTTCGCGTCAGGGTTGATCGCCGAGGCAAGCGGATTGCCCGGATCGATCTGTTGCCAGAGAAAGGCCAAGAGACCGAAAAGCACGAGGCCGCTCAGCAGCACTCGCAAGAATGTGAGGAACCAGTCGACACCGGTTCTCGGTGCGGCTTTGGACCGCATTGCAGTAGTCACGCTTCCCCCTCGAAACGTGTCGTGTTGACGTGAAACGCAAACGGCCCCCGCCCACCTCGGCGGACGGGGGCCGTCATGCGGTGTGTTTCGACGCTCAGCCCGGGAGCTCAGCGTCGGTCGCTCCGAACGGAGCGATCCCCTTACGGGGCGTACTCGAAGACGACAGCCTGCTTCGAGGCCTCGATGTCGCCGGAGTCGGCGTGCTCGATCACGGTGATCTTCTGCGAGCCACAGTCGCCGAAGTCGTCGCAGCTGATCGTGCCGATCAGGCCGCTGTAGCCGCTAACGCCGTTGAGCGCTTCGCGGACACCGGCACGGTCGATGACGAGGTTGCCGTCGCCGTCAACGTAGGACGCAGCGTCGATGGCGTCGAGCAGCATCGCTGCGGCGTCGTAGCTGTGACCCCAGAAGGCAGCCGACGGGGGCTCACCATGGGCGGCCTCGTAGTCGGCGAGCACCTGCTCAGCGGTCTTGCCGGTCGACTGGTTGGTGTTGGTACCGAAGCGGACGTCAGGACCCGAGAAGTAGAGGCCCTCGGACTGAGGCAGCTCCATGAAGCCGTCGGTCAGAAGACCGTCAGCGGCGAGGAGCTGGGTGCTCTCGAGACCGGCAACACCAGGAGCCTGGTCGGCGATGAAGTCGCCGGCCGGCTGGAAGATCGGGAAGAACAGCGCCTCAGGCGAGTCNGCNGCGACCTCGGTGAGGACCGGAACCATGTCGGTGTCTTCCTTGCTCACGCCGGTGAAGCCGGTGACGGTGCCACCGAGCGCCTCGAAGGCATCGGCGAACGCCTGAGCGAGACCCTGGGTGTAGGGGTCGCCGTCGTGGATCGCGGCAGCCGTGGTGAGGCCAAGGTCGTTGTACACGAAGGCGGCCATGGCGGCGCCCTGGAAGAGGTCGTTGTGCGCCGTGCGGTAGTAACCCGGGCGGTAGTTCTCGTTCGCGTTGCCCTGAAGGTCAGAGGTCAGCGAGGGCGAGGTGTTCGAGCCCGAGATCATGACGAGGCCGGCATCGCTGATGAGCGGAGCAGCCGAAGCAGCAGCGCCCGAGCACGAGGTGCCGATGACACCGACGACCTGCTCGTCAGCGACGATCTGCTGCGCAGCAGCCTGGCCNCCCTCAGCGGAGCAGAGGTCGTCGAGACCTTCGCCCGAGGTGACCTCGAAGCCCTTGATGTCGCCGAAGTCGGCGACAGCGGCTTCGATACCGCGCTGGTTCGGGACGCCGAGGAAGGCGACATCGCCGGAGATCGCGTTCAGCGAACGGATCTGGACCTGCGCACCAGGCTCAACAACCACGGTGCCGAGCGAGCCGTCACCGAGGTAGTCATCGCTGCCGGTGTCGGCAGCAGCGTCATCGCTGCCTGCGTCTGCGGTGTCGTCGTCATCGTCGCCACATGCAGCGGCGACAAGTGAGAACGACAGCAGAACGGCAAGCAGCATCATCAGCTTGCGTGAAAGCTTCATGGGTAAATCCCCTCCATTTGGGATAGATCGCGGTGGGTGGGGCACGGCACCGCGGGACCGTGTTGCGGGGTAGAGGGTAGCCGCCGATCACCCAGAACAACAGTTTCGGCGCTTTCGATCATCAGATTGCGGCGTTGCGACAACGCAGGAGGCATCTCGCCGGTAGCCCGAAAAACCCTGCCGTTTCAGGCGGTACGGGCCATGATCTCATCGACCGGGCCGACCATTCCGGCGTAGAACGGCCCGAAATCGGCATAGAGGGCGGANGCCGTGTCGTACCGCATCGTGTACACGGTGTCTTTCAGGTCGTCCATCTTCACACCGAAGAGCGTGACGCCCCATTCCCAATCATCGAGGCCCGTGCTGGCGGTGATGAGCTGCACGATCCGGCCGGCGAACTGTCGCCCCGACGCGCCGTGTTCGTACATGAGTTCCTTGCGATCGTCGTACTCGAGTCGGTACCAGTTGTGCTCAGCTTCACGGCGCTTGGTCATCGGATAGAAGCACCACGCCGACTTCCCTTCCGGCGGCAGCTCCGGGTAGAGCCGCATGTTCTTCATCTCCTCGGGAACACCCTGGGCGTACTCGGAGACCTCGGTAATCGAGACGAAGCTGTCGACCACGACCAGGCCGGCGTTGGTAAGACCGGTCTGGAGGTCGCGAAGCTTCCACGAATCAGGGTGCAGCGCCATGAAGCAGAGTTCGGCCTTGTGCCCGAGCACCGCCACGGTGACGACCTGGACGTCGTCGGCCTGAGCCGCCTTGACCGCCGCAACGACCGCCTCGTCGTCGGTCCCCGGGGTTCGGGAGCAGAAAAGATGGACGACAGCAACGCCCTCAGAGGTCATGACCGGATCGAGCATCTCGCAAGCTTACGAGCCAGTCGGCCCCGGCCTCGCTTCCGCCGGCCGAGATACAGCCCAAACCGAGCCACGGTCGCAACAAGACCGAGTCGGGGCAGTGGCCCCGGCGAGCTTCGCCTAGCGTGCTGCCCATGAGCCGAAGTACGCACCAAGCCCTCGCCGACGAGCGCAACGCCACGATCGAGATCTACATCAACGGTGACTTCTTTCCGCGAGACGAAGCCAAGATCTCCGTCTTCGATTCGGGTTTCCTCGTCGGTGACGGCATCTGGGAGGGGATCCGTCTCCACCATGGAGTCTTCGCCCATCTCGATCGCCATCTCGACCGCCTGTTCGCCGGGGCGGCGGCAATCGCGCTCGACATCGGCCTCGACCGGGAAGGTATCGAGGCCGCACTTCGGGCAACCGTCGAACGCAACGACATGCACGACAATGTCCATGTCCGCCTGATGATCACCCGCGGCGACAAGAAGACGCCGTCGCAGCATCCTTCGAACAACATCGGCGGGCCCAACATCGTGATCATCGCCGAGCACAAGGCAGCCGATCCCGACGTCCGCGACCGTGGCATCTCGCTGTTTACCGCCACGGTTCGTCGCCCGGCCCCCGACACGCTCGACCAGAAGCTCAACTGCCACTCGAAACTGCATGAGGTCATCGCCCTCATCCAGGCGACCTCGGCGGGGGCCGACGAGGCCCTGATGCTCGATCCGACCGGTGCCGTCGCAACCTGCAACGCCACCAACTTCTTCATCATCGACCGCGACGGCCTGCACACCGCGACCGGCCAGTACAACCTGAATGGCATCACCTCCGAACTCGTCTGCGAAGTCGCCGAAGCTGCGGGAATCCCCGTCCACCAGCACGCCTTTTCGCTGACCGACGTATACGCCGCCGACGAGGCCTTCGTCACCGGCACCTTTGGTGGACTCACCCCCGTCCACACGATCGACGGCCGCACGATCGGCACCGGCGAGCAAGGACCGATGACGATCCGGTTGCGCGAGCTCTACGAGGCGGCCATCGAGGCCGACGTGGCCGGTCGATGAGCACCGGTCACACCACACCATGACCATGCGGCCCGGCACATCCTCCGACGACGCAACCGACAACGTCACCCGCATCCAGTGCTGGTCGGGGCCACGGAACGTTTCGACGGCATTGATGTATGCATGGCGGCAACGGGCCGACACCACCGTGTACGACGAACCGTTCTACGCCCACTATCTCAGCCTCACCGCCCGGGATCACCCGATGTTCGACGAGGTTGTCGCCGCCCAATCCACCGATGTCTCGGAGGTGATCGACGAGGTCATCCTCGGCCCGATCGACACACCCGTGTACTTCATGAAACAGATGGCGCACCATCTTCACGGTGTCCCTCGGGGTTGGCTTCACCGCACCGAGAACATTCTCCTCACCCGTGATCCTCGGGACATGCTCAGGTCGCTGTCGGTTCAGCTTCCCGACTGTGGGCTCGCCGACACCGGTCTCGTCGAACAGGTCGAGTTGCTCGATGCCGTGCTGAACGACGGCGGCTCACCCGTGGTGATCGATTCCCGCCTCCTGCTCGAAGATCCCGCCGGCGTTCTTGCACGGGTCTGCGATCGACTCGGCCTCGAGTTCGACGGAGCGATGCTGTCATGGCCGGCCGGGCCCAAACCCGAAGACGGCGTCTGGGCGCCCGCCTGGTATGCGTCGGTGCACACCTCGACCGGCTTTTCGCCGTATCGGCCCTCGAGCCACCCGACACCGGATCGACTCGGCCCGATCCTCGACGAGGCACTCCCGCTCTACGAACGACTGCTCGAGTTCGCGCTCTGACCGCAGCCCTCGTCAGGGGGCACAGCGCAGCGACATGCAGGACAAGCCTCCGTCGATGCGGGCTGCTTCGTCGGCTCGAACGGTGATCACGTCGTAGCCGCTGTCTCGAAGCAGTGCTTCGGTCTTCGGGAAGCCCGTGCGCATCAGCACATGATCGTTGACCCTGATCATGTTGGCCGCCGCCTCCTCCCCGGATGGGCACACGAGCACGTCGTAGCCGTCGAAACACTCGCTGGCCGCCAACCGGGCCGTCGAGAAGATCACGTCGGCACTGATGACCGCACAATCGGTTTTGAAGTGGAGGACGCTGGGCGGGGTCGTCACGACCCGCACCGGGCGGCCGGTCGGGGCCACGGCAGCTGCGAGCGCTTCCGCGCCGGCCGCATTCGTGCGGGCAGAGAGGCCGACCAGCACCTCTCGGTCGGTCACCAAGATGTCGCCGCCATCGACGAACCCGTCGTCGACCCGAGCGACGGTCGCGAACCGGGCCTCGAGATCAGCGGTGATCGCCTCCGCCTCGCCGAACCGACTCGGCGCGCCCGGCCGCAGCACGATCGCGTGTGAGCCGAGGCACAACGCCGCATCTTCGACGAACACGGCGTCGGGGAACGCATCGAGCGGTGCGATTTCCTCGACCCGGACACCCGCCGCTACCAACGCTCGCCGGTAGCCGACGTGCTCGTCGAGGAACGCAGCGAAATCCGGGTCAGGGCCATCGTCGGCTCGGAGACCGTCGACCACACTCGGGGTCGGCGGACGAACGAGGGCCAGAGAAAAGTGGATCGAACTCGGCACGGTCAGTGCTCAGAGACCATCCGCAGGAACTTTTTCGTCCGCTCGTGAGTGGGGTGTTCGAGCACCTGCTCGGGTCGACCCTCCTCGACCACCACCCCTGCGTCCATGAACACGACGCGGTCGGCGACCTCCTGCGCGAAGCCGATCTCATGCGTGACGACCATCATGGTCATTCCCTCGCCGGCCAGCGTGCGCATCACGTCGAGGACCTCACCGACGAGTTCGGGATCGAGCGCCGATGTCGGCTCATCGAACAACATCATCTTCGGCTTCATGCTGAGTGCCCGAGCAATCGCAACCCGCTGCTGCTGACCACCGGAAAGATGGGCGGGATAGTCGTGGGTCTTGTCGGAGAGCCCGACCCGCTCGAGCATTTCGCGAGCGATGCTGATGGCCTCCGCCTTGGGGCGACCCAGCACGCCTGTTTGGGCAACCGTGAGATTCTTCAGCACCGTCAGATGCGGGAACAGATTGAACTGCTGGAACACCATGCCGATGTTCGTGCGGAGTTGATCGACATCGGCATCTGGGTCGGTGATGTCCTCGCCGTCGATCAGGATCTGACCCCCGTTCGGCTCCTCGAGTCGATTGAGACACCGAAGCAGGGTGGACTTCCCGGATCCTGATGGCCCGAGCACACAGACGACCTCACCCGTTTCGACGGTGAAGTCGATCCCCTGGAGCACCTCGAGGTCACCGAAGGCCTTGTGCAGATTGCGGACATCGATTGCGTGCGTCATCGGGCCTTTGCCGCCGATCGTTCGAGGCGCCGCACCAGGAAGGTCAACGGCAGCGTGATGAGCAGGTACAAGATGGCGACGACCGTCAACGGTGTGGCGTTGCGCTCGGCGTTCATGAAGTCACGAGCGAACTTGGTGAGTTCTTTCGTGCCCGGCGTGGAGCCCAAGATGAAGAACAGCGATGTGTCCTTGATCAACAGGACGAGTTCGTTGGTGAGGGGCGGAATGATGATGCGGAACGCCTGCGGCAGGATGATGGTGAACATCGTGCGGGTCTGTGACATGCCCAGCGACCGGGCCGCTTCGGTCTGGCCCTTCGGCACGGCCTCGATGCCCGCTCGGATCGTTTCGGCCATGTAGGCACCGGCCACGAGCGCCAACCCGACCGAGCCCCTGCCGAGCACGCCACCCGGAATACGGAATCCACTGAACGCAATCGGAAGACCGAACCCGACGAAGAGCAAGGTAATCAGCGCCGGAAGCCCTCGGAAGAGCTCGATGTAGCCGATGGCGAAGGCTCGGAACGGCTTGAGGCTCGAAAGCCGCATCAGGGCCAACGCCAGCGCCAACACCATGCCCAGGACGAACGACAGCGCGGTATACAGCGCCGTGTTCTTGACCGCCGACGTGATCACCTCGGGGAACATGTCGGCCGCGATCTCGGTGTTGAAGAAGTTCTTCTGGATCTTCGGCCAATCAGCCTGCGTCACCACGACCAACACGACAACGGCAGCGAGGCCGTACATCATGAGTTGGTAGACGAGAACGCGTTGGCGAGGCTTGAGCTTCTTCATGGGGTGAAAACCAGTGAGGGGCCGGACCCTACGGCCCGACCCCTCATCGGATCAACTACGTGTGGTCAGGCTCAGGCGCCTGGGAACCACTCGGCGTAGATGGCGTCGTAGGTGCCGTTGCCCTGCAGCTTGGCAAGGGACTCGTTGACGGCGGCGAGGAGATCCTCAGCGCCCTCTTCCTGCACGGCGAACCCGTAGAACTCGTCGGTGGCGTAGGACTCGATGACCTTTGCCCCGCCGGTGTCGTCGACGTAACCCTGGTTGCCGACAAGGTCGGTGATCACACCGTCAACGTCGCCAGCGTCAAGCGCCAGGTACAGCGCACCGATGTCGTCGAACGCAACGACCTCAACACCGTCAGGCGTGTTGTCCTGAAGCCAGATCTCACCGGTGGTTCCGGACTGGACCGCAACCGCGCTGAGATCAGCAAGGGTCGAGGCGCTGCTGTCGTCGGAGACGAGGAGGGACTGCTTGCCCTCGAAGTACGGCTCGGAGAAGTCGATGTTCTCTTCGCGCTCGGCAGTGATGGTGATCGACGCAGCCGAGATGTCACAGTCGCCAGCCTCGTTGGCCAGACCGCTCGTGATCGCATCCCAGCCCGGAGTCGCAACGGCGAGGCCGAGACCGAGGTCGTCAGCGATCGCGCGCATGAGCTCAATGTCGAAGCCGGTGAACCCGCCCTCGGCATCAGGATCTTCGAATTCCATCGGCGGATACGGGACGTCGGTGCACACGGTCAGCGTGCCGGAGCTGACAAGGCCGAGGGCGCTGTCGCCATCGTCGTCGCCGCACGCGGCGGCGAAGAGACCGATCGTGAGAAGCAGCGCAAGAAGCTGCAGAAGTCGCTTGGACATGGGGTATTCCCTCCAGAAGTCGTGCACCGCCGAAGCGGGGCACCGGAAAGGGTAACCGAGACCATGACAAACCGTCGATATGCGCCTCCGACCGGCGTCAGCTGCTCGAAACACCGACCAGTTCGAGGAGTTCCTTGACGAGCTTGGCCCCGACCATGGCGGTCAGGCCGTTGATGTCACGCTCGGGGTTGATCTCGACGATGTCCGCCCCGACGACGACGGCATCGCTCCGCCCGATGGCGGCCAACGCATCGAGGAGCTGCCGAGTCGACCAACCACCGGGTTCGTGATGCGACATGCCCGGAGCAAACGCCGGGTCGAGCACGTCGATGTCGATCGTGACGTACACCGGACCGTCGATCGACGGCATCGACACGACGCCCTCGCGAGCCTCGTGGACCTCGACGCCGAAGCGTTCGGCCTGCGCCCGCTGGTGTGGGGTCATCGTGCGAATCCCGAACTGGACGAGACGGGCAACCTTGCCCTCCTCCATGATCCGAGCGAACGGGCACGCATGGGAATACCGATCGCCGTCGAGCTCGTCGTAGAGATCCGGATGCGCATCGAAATGCAGGAGCGTGAGGCCGTCATGTTTACCGGTCATCGCCTGGACGAGCGGCCAGGTGACGAGATGATCGCCCGCCGATCGAGACCAACCGACCACCGTCGGCGATCGCATCTGCGGCCGCCTCCCGGATAACGGCCAAGGCCGGCTCGACCTCCTCGGGGAGATTGAGATCGCCGAGGTCCCGCCAGGCGGCACCCTTCGCCGGGTCGAGATCGACCCCCCGCTCGGTGCACCAGTTGGCGGATCCACCATCGAGCGCCGCCCTGACCGCCGTTGGAGCACCGGCCGGGCCGCGAAGAAACGACGAGTGCGCGTCGTACGGGACACCGAGCAACGAAACGGCGGGCATCGAATCACGCATCGACATAGATCTCGAGCGAGCCGTCGCGCGCGAAACCAGCCAACTGCAGCCCGGCGCGCTCGGCGGTTGCAACCGCCAACGCCGTTGGCGCGCTCACGGCAACGAGCGCCCGGAAACCGGCCGCCCAGGCCTTGTGCACGAGTTCGAAACTGGCCCGACCACTGACGACCACCGCCCGTCCCGTCGCCGGAACCTGCCGATCCAGCACGAGTCGGCCCACCACCTTGTCGACGGCATTGTGACGACCGACATCTTCTCGGGCCAGTACGACGGCACCATCGGGATCCAGCACGCCGGCTGCGTGCACCGCGCCGGTCGTGTCGAACAGTTCCTGCATCGATCGCAAGCCCTCGGGACCGGCAGCCAACGCACCCCACTCGACCGGGTCGCCCTCGACCGGTGCGAGCATCGCCGCCAGTTCATCGATGTTGTCGGTACCGCAGAAACCACACGAGGACGTCGTCGTTGCCAGCCTCGGGGTCGGCTCCGGGGCACGACCGCCGGTCGAGACCGTGACGATGTTGAAGGCGGACGCGGCCGCCGAACCATTCGCGCAGTACTTCACTTCGACGACTGGCTGACCGGCAAGCAGCCCTTCGTTGTGGCAGAAACCGACGGCGAGCTCGAAGTCGTGGCCCGGGGTTCGCATGGTTGTCGCGACTCTCGTGCCGTCGAGTTCGATCGCCAACGGCTCCTCGGTGGCGAGGGTGACTGGTCGACGGCCCCGCGACGGGTCGTCGGCGGACCAGGGCCGGACCAGCCTCGTTTCGGCGCGCGATCGCGAACTCACGCCGTCAGGCTACGCCTGAGACTCTGGCATCGACTCGATCTCGATCGAGCCGCTCGGCCGTTCCACGCACAGATCCCGATGCGTCGGCGTCGCTCGTCAGGGCTGACGGGTCAAGACGCTCCGGAGATGATGGGTGAGCGGCTCACCCATCGCCGCCATCCAGAAGTCACACGTGAGCGTGTCGCCCTCGACCACGTACCGGCGGCGGGTCTCGCGCACCATCTTCGCCGACGGCGACAGGTGCACCGCCTCGGCGGTCAGGTCGACGTCGACTCCCGCCTCGGTCTCGGCGACCGTCCCGGTGTGGATCTCGACGATGCCTGATGGCTGGCTCAACACGAGTTCGATCGTCCCGTCGCCCTGAGGTCGCAGATAACCGGCCTCGGCGTGCAGAGGTAGACCCGACTCGCGCTCCTGGGTGCGCTGCTGCAGCGCAAGGAACGGCTTACCGACATGCCCGAAGGTCAGCGTCTCGCCATACGAGAACGATCGGATCGTCGGGTAGGCGCCCTCCCCCGGTCCATGCCACGTGCCCAACAATGGGATGAGCGCGGCGTTGAGTGGATGCAGATCCGGTGCGTCCATGCCGAGACGGTAGCGCACGTGCCCGAGCGCGAAACGGCCCCCGCCGTGGCGGGGGCCGTTCGTCACATTCGAGGACCCGGGCCGAAACGACGACCCCGCTGATCCTTCGGACTTCCTCCTACGTCAGAAATCCATGTCGGGCATGCCGCCGCCGGCGCCCTCGTCCGGGGCGTCGGCGATGACGGCCTCGGTGGTGAGGAACAGCGCCGCAATCGAGCCTGCGTTCTGCAGTGCCGAGCGGGTGACCTTGGCGGCATCGATGATGCCGGCCTCGACCAGGTCGATGTACTCGCCGGTCGCAGCGTTGAGGCCGTTGTTGCCCTCGAGCGAGCGCACCTGCTCGACGACGACGCCACCCTCCATGCCGGCGTTAACGGCGATCTGGGTGAGCGGGCCCTCGAGCGCACGGGCGACCATGCGGGCGCCAACAGCGGCGTCGGCGTCCTCGATCGAACCGATCATGGCGTTCACTGCGGCCTGAGCCCGGATGAGGGTGGTGCCACCACCGGCGACGACACCCTCTTCGATGGCGGCCTTGGTGGTGGAGACGGCATCTTCGATGCGGTGCTTCTTTTCCTTGAGCTCCACCTCGGTGGCGGCGCCGACCTTGAGGACGGCCACGCCACCCGACAGCTTGGCGAGGCGCTCTTGGAGCTTCTCGCGGTCGTAGTCGGAGTCGGTGTTCTCGATTTCGGCCTTGATCTGGGCGATGCGGCCGGCGACGTCGCTGCCGTCGCCGGAGCCTTCAACGATGGTGGTCTCGTCCTTGGTGACGACGACCTTGCGGGCCTGGCCCAGCATGTCGAGACCGACACCATCAAGCTTCAGACCGACCTCTTCGCTGACGACCTGACCACCGGTGAGGATGGCCATGTCCTGCAGCATCGCCTTGCGGCGCTCACCGAAGCCCGGCGCCTTGACCGAGACGGAGGTGAAGGTGCCACGGATCTTGTTCACCACGAGGGTGGCGAGGGCTTCACCCTCGACGTCCTCGGCAACGATCAGGAGCGGGCGGCTCGACTGCATGACCTTCTCGAGCACCGGGACCAGCTCACGGACGTTGCTGATCTTGGCCGCCACGAAAAGGATGTAGGGGTTGTCGAGCACGGCCTCCATGCGCTCGGCATCGGTGACCGAGTAGGGCGAGATGTAGCCCTTGTCGAAGCGCATGCCCTCGACGAAATCGAGCTCGAGACCGAAGGTCTGGCCTTCCTCGACCGTGATCACGCCGTCCTTGCCGACCTTGTCGATCGCCTCAGCGATCGTGGCACCGATCTCGGCGTCGGCAGCCGAGATGGCGGCGACGTTGGAGATCTGGTCCTTGTTCTCGGAAACGTCCTGGGAATTGTCGCGGATCGAGCCAACTGCGGCCTCGACAGCGGCCTCGATGCCCTTCTTGAGCGACATGGGGTTGGCGCCGGCGGCCACATTGCGCAGACCCTCACGGACCATCGACCACGCGAGGACGGTGGCGGTGGTGGTGCCGTCGCCTGCGACGTCGTCGGTCTTCTTCGCGACTTCCTTGACCAGTTCGGCGCCGATGCGCTCGAACGGATCCTCGAGCTCGATCTCCTTGGCGATCGAGACGCCGTCGTTGGTGATCGTGGGGGCGCCCCACTTCTTGTCGAGCACGACGTTGCGGCCCTTCGGGCCGAGGGTGACACGAACGGCGTCGGCGAGCTGGTTCATGCCCGCTTCAAGGCCACGGCGGGCCTGCTCGTCGAATTGAATGGTCTTCGCCATCATTCCTCCGGAGGACTGGGTTCAGGGCGCTGGCACTCTCGTACCGCGACTGCTAAGTCAACCCCGCGAACCCCCGATTCGCAACCAGGAACGACGCAATCACCCGCCGGCAACAGCCGGGACGATCGACACGACCGTGCCGGCGCCGACCGAAGCCGCAAGACCCTCAACTCGACGGCACTCCGTGTCATCGAT
>NZNH01000036.1 GCA_002694825.1 Acidimicrobiaceae bacterium
GGCTCGAGCTCATCAAGCTCTTCCAGCAACCGACTGCGATCGAGCATGGTGAGGTCGGCGTTGGCATCGTCGACACTGAGTTCAGGGTCGCGCAGGACCGAGAAGACGTCGTCATAGCGGAAGAGACCCCACTGGCCCGTCAGCAGGTGGTGGACCGGATCCGCAGCGCGCACCTCCGCCAGGTGGGGCCACGGGTTCTCGATGTACCCGGGCTCCAGCGGATTGAAGAAGACCTGGTCGGCGGTGTCCGTCATGTCGACGAGGCTAGGGCGCCGGTCTCGACGGGTCGAACTATCGTGCTCCCATGTCCGCCTATGAGATCGACGAGCTGTTCGACGAGGGCGTCGCGCCGTGGGACGGACGTCGGGTGCCGATGACCCTTCTCGGTGGGTATCTCGGCAGCGGCAAGACGACGTTGCTCAACGATCTACTGCGTCGCACCGACCGGCCGATCGCCGTGTTGGTCAACGACGTCGGTGAGATCAACATTGACGCTGCCCTTCTGCAGCGGCGTTCCGCCGACACGATTGAGCTCACCGACGGATGTGTGTGTTGCTCCATCTCCGAGAGCCTCGGGACCACGCTTGCCGATATGCGCCGCCGACCCACGCCACCGGATCACGTGGTGATTGAGCTCAGCGGCGTTGCTGACCCCACACAAGTCATGCCGTGGGCCGAGAGTGATGGGTTCCGTCTCGATGGTGTGGTTGTTCTGGTCGACGCCACGAACTTCCGGGAGCGACTTGCCGATGAGCGCACCCGTCCGCTTCTGCTGCGGCAGCTCGAGCCGGCGGATCTCGTGATCGTCTCCAAGAGCGAGCTCGTCACCGACGGGGAGCGCGACGCCGTGCGAGCCGCCGTGGCAGACCAGGCACCCGACGTGCCCGTCGTCGATGATCTCGACGGATCCTTGGGTTCGACCCTGCTTGATCTCGGCACTCGTCGCGAACGCGACGCCACGGCGACACCACCGCCGTCGCTGCTCGACCCCCACCGCACCGAGATCGTGCCGCTCCCCCGCCCCGTCACGAGCACCGCATTGCACGCCCTCCTCGACGACCTGCCCGACGACACCGTTCGAGCCAAGGGCATCGCGGAAGGGCCCGATGGTTCGCGGCTGTTGATCCAACAGGTCGGTCGACGACGGCGGATCGGCCCACTCCCGCAGGCAGAGGATCAGGAGCCGACCGATCTGGTGGTGATTCGGGTCTCTCGCCCCGAGCCGCTGCGGGTCCAGCTGGGCCGAACTCCCTCGTAGGCCTCAGGTGCCGGCGAGGGCGGCGATGACCTCGCTGAACTGTTCCATGCCCTGGCCGCCATTCTGCTGAACAACCACATAGTTGAAGCCCCAACGGTCGCGCCGTTCCTGGAGCGTCTCGACAATCTCGCCGACCGAACCGGCGATGAGGGCCGGCGATTGGGCCACGACCTCTTTCGGGGCGTTGAAGATCTGAGCGAAGAACTCGAGTGCGCCATCGCGATCGTCGGTGATCGACGTGTTCATCGCAAGCGAGTTGATCTCCATCGAATCAAGGCGATCGCCGGAGACCTCTTTGACTCGAGCGATCTTGCGATCGTAGGCCTCGGGCATCGAGTCCGCGATTGCGTCCTCGCCGACGGCTCCGGCTCGGAGGTTCGCCGTGATCGCGACGATGTCGGCGTGTTCGGCGGCGACGCCGAGCATGCGGGGGCCACCACCGCCGATGATCACGGGCGGGCCACCGGGCGTGTACGGCAGGGGTAGTCCGTCGTAGTCGGTGATCTGGTAGTGGTCGCCGGCGAAGTCGAACGATCCCTCCTGCCAGCAGCGCTTGATGATCTGCAGGCTCTCGATCATGCGATCGATCCGAACACCTGGACGGTCGTAGGGCATGCCTGACTCGTCGTAGTCGGTGCGCATCCAGCCCGCCCCGAGACCGAACTCGACCCGCCCTTCTGCGATGTGGTCGAGTGTCGCCATCTCCTTGGCGAGCATCACCGGGTGGCGGTAGTCGTTGCCGAAAACAAGCGCCCCCACCTTGATCTCGGTGGTGACCGCAGCGGCTGCCGCAAGTGCGGTCATCGGGCCGTACTGGCCGTGGAAGTGATCAGGCAGCATGATCGACGAGTAGCCCTGTTGCTCGGCGTACTTGGCGGTGTCGGTCCACGACATTCCCTCGATGGGGCCGTGGGTCTGGAGTCCGAAACGGAAAGGTCTGGGCATGGCAGTCGACCCTACGCTCCTGGCCAGGTGTCGGCGACCCGGTAGCCGGTGGGCCAGGGATCGGTGGGGTCGACCAGGTGGCGCGTGACGCCGGTGATCCATGCCCGTCCGCGAATCGACGGCAACACTGCGGGCCGGTCGTCGCCCAGGTCGTCGAGCACGCCATCGATCGAGCCGACGAACGTCGATCCGATCACCGATCGCATTGTGAGCCGGTCGCCCACTGAAGCGAGGCCTCGGGCGTGGAGTACGGCGAGTCGGGCCGAAACACCGGTGCCCGTCGGCGAACGATCGAGTTTGCCGGGGTCGATCACGGACGTGCTCTGCAGCTCGAAGCCATCTGACGTGCGCTCGAGAGGTCCGGCGATCTGACAGAAGGAGAGGTGAGACCACTCCGGGTATTGGGGGTGGGAGAAGCCGAGTTGTTCGTTGGCGGCCGCGGTGATGAGTGCGCCGACTTCAGCGAGTTCGGCAGCCGCACCTGGTTCCACGACCAGCCCGAGGTCTGCAGCGTCGACGAGCACAAAGCTGTCGCCCCCGAAGGCCGTGTCGACTCGAACGGGCCCGATGCCGGGCACGTCGAGAGTGGCGTCAAGGCGATCAGCGAACGATGGGAGGTTGACCACCCGGATCCGTTCAGCCTTCCCGTTGCGGCATTCGGCCTCGACCGACACGGTGCCGCCGGGTGCTTCCATCGTGAACCGGGTAATCGGCTCGACCATCGGCACCCGGCCGGTTTCGAGCAGCACCGTCGCGACGCACATGGAGTTGCTCCCGGACATCGGTGGGGTGTGGCACGGCTCCATGATGATGAAACCCCACTCGACGTCGGGTAGGCGCGACGGGACGAGCAGGTTCACGTGACGAAAGACGCCACCCCGGGGCTCGTTGAGCACAAGGTTCCGCAACGTCTCGTCCTGATCGATCCAGCGCGCTTGTTCCCAGAGTGTCGCTCCGGGTGGCGGCTCGACGCCGCCGACGATGACGTCACCGACCTCGCCCTCGGCGTGGCAGGTGACGATCTCGATGGCACCGGTCAGGTCGAGTCCGTGGGTTCCGTCCATGGTTCGAAGAGTGTCGCACGCGCGTCGACACAAGGCGTACGCTGCGCGCATGGAGGCCCGCTCCCCCGTTCTGGTGGTGTCGATCGACGGGGTTGCGCCCCGCCATGTCACCCGGGCGAGCATGCCGACGCTGACCACCCTCGCCCGGGAAGGGGCGTCGTGTTTCGGTGCTCGCGCCGTCGAACCGCCCTGGACGCTCCCCGTTCACACCACCATGTTCCGCGGCATCGATCCGGCGACCCATGGTGTGCTCGACAACACACCGATCCCGCTCAACTCCGACGCGCCGTCCTTTCTGAAAGCCGGTCGTGCTGCCGGTCGAACCACGGCGATGTTCGTGAACTGGGCGCCGTTCGACGCCGTTATCGAGCGAGACGCGGCGGAGCATCGGTTCGTGATCGACGGCGGCTACGACCCCGACGAGGATCGACGTTCGACCGACGCCGCGATCGCCACGCTCGCCGAGGGTCGCCACGACCTTGCCCTGGTGTACCTCGCTCTGCCCGATCTCGTGGGTCATGACCACGGCTGGGACAGCGACGAGTACGTCCGTGCCCTCACCATCACCGACGCCCATTTCGGCCGCCTGCTCGATGCGCTCGGGCCGGCGTGGTCAGTGCTCGTCACGACCGACCATGGCGGGGTCGACCGGAATCATGCCGACCTCGTGCCGGATGTGCTGGAGACTTTTGTGGTCGTTCGCGCTGCCGACCGCGTGGCGCCGGCCACGTGTTGGTCGGACGTCACCACGCTCGCCATTGCGCCGACGGTCGCCGACCTCGCCGGGTTCGAGCCTGATCCGCGCTGGGAGGGTCGATCCCTGCTCGGCTCGGAAATCCCCATCGTCGACCTTCTGCTTGAGCGGCTCGCTGCCACCGCCGGCGAGTCCTACGGCGAACGGGTGACCATGCTCGACCACGCGCTCCAGTCGGCGGCCCTCGCCTCGGCCGACGATGCCGGCGCAGACATGGTGTTGGCATGTCTGCTGCACGACATCGGGCATGTGCTTGGCGATGCCGGCCAGTGGGGTGATCCCGGCCACGGCGAGGTCGGCGCCCGAGCGCTGCAGGCCTGGTTCGATCCGGGTGTGGTCGAGCCGATCCGAGGCCACGTCGATGCGAAGCGGTATCGCGTCGCCGTCGACCCGGAGTATCACGAGCACCTGAGCCTCGCTTCGCAGATGTCGCTCGCCGAACAAGGCGGGCCGTTCACCCCCGAGGAGGCCAACGCCTTCGCGGCCTGGCCCTTTGCTCCGGAGGCCCGACAACTGCGGGCCTTCGACGACGACGGGAAGGTTGAGGGGCTCACGATCGCGCCGCTCGACACCTATCGACCCATGTTGGAGGAGGCACTCGCTCCCCACCGTCCGATCGATCCGGCGTGGGCCCGAGACGCCTGCCGGTGTCCGATCTGTCGCGACCCCGGCAACGACCAACACCTCATCGATGCGACTGCGTTGGAAGGGTGGACGACCGTCTCGTCTCGCCATCTCGAAGGCGAGCTTCGGGTTGTGCTCCATCACGAGTCAGGCGAGCGCCACGAGTGTCGGATCCCGCTCGCTGTCCGTTCGTCGGTCGATCCCGATCCCTGGCCGATCGACGCCGCAGACGAGCTTCGCCACACCAGCACCGACTGGAACGACGACCACGGCCCCTTTGTCGAGCACCTCGCCCGACGGGGGCTCGCACNCCTCCATGGCTGCGGGGTCGAGCCCGGCACGGTGCTGACCGTCGGCAATAACATCGGGTTCGTCCGCAACACGAACTACGGCGAACTCTTCGACGTGGTCGCCGAGCCTGACCCCATCAATCTCGCCTACACCCCGCTCGGCCTCCCGGCCCACACCGACAATCCCTACCGGCGTCCGTGCCCCACCGTGCAGCTTCTGCACTGCCTGGTCGCCGCCGACGAGGGCGGAGCGAGCCGGTTCGTCGACGGGTTCGCCGTGGCCGACCAGCTTCGAGTCCACGATCCGGCAGCGTTTCGAACGCTCACCACCACCGATGTCGAGTTTCGCTTTCACGCCGACGGGGTCGACCTGCGGGCGCGACGGCCGCTGATCGAACTCGACCGTGCGGGACGAGTCCATGCAGTCAGCGTCAACAACCGCTCGATGGAACCCTTGCCGGCAGGCTCGCCCCACGCAGCTGGCTTCTACGCCGCCTACCGCACCTTTGTGGATCTCCTCGACGGCGACGACCACGCAATCGAAATCACCCTGCGGCCCGGGGAACTCGTCGCCTTCGACAACCGACGGGTCCTGCACGGACGCCGAGCCTTTCGGTCCTCGGCCCGCCGCCACCTTCAGGGCTGCTACATCGACATCGATACGATCCACTCCAAAGCGCTCGGCGGGGTGTGAAAACGACGACGGGGCCGCCCGAAGGCGACCCCGTCGATCAGTGATGGACGTTCAGACGATCAGCCGCGAGCCTCGTTGAACGCGTCGGAGAACTCGATCTCGAAGTCGNCGGTGTCGGCGATGAACTCGAGCTTGCTCTGGTCCGCCGGGTAGACGATCGGGTCGTCGAGGACTTCCTGATCGATAAACGGCACCGCCGCTGCGTTCGGGCTGGCGTAGTAGTTCCAGTTGGTCAGCGCTGCGCCATTCTCAGCGTCGAGCAGGAAGTTGATGAACGCGTGCGCAGTGCACGGGTGCGGAGCGTCAGCGACGACAGCCATGTTGTCGACCCAGCGGGTACCGCCCTCTTCGGGGACGAAGTAGGTGAACTGCTCGGGGTCCTCAGCCTCGAAGAACTGCACGAGGAAGTTGCCGCTGTAGCCGTGGGCGACCGATGTCTGCCCGGAGACGAGGAGTTCGTCGTACTGGTCGGATTCGTAGGCGGCGACTCGACTGGTTGCATCAGCAACGATGGCCTTCGCTTCGTCGAGTTGACCCTGGTCTGTGGTGTTCAGCGAGTAGCCGAGGTACTTGAGCGCCGCACCCATCGTCTCGCGGGGATCGTTGAGGATCGTAATCGCACCCTCGAGGCCGTACTCCGCTGCGAGGTCAGCGTCGAAGATCAAGCCCCAGGTCTGCGGAACGTCCTCACCGACAACGGAGAGGTCAACGCCGAGACCAGTGGTGCCCCACTGGTAGGGCACCGAGTAGGTGGCGTCGGGGTCGAACGGGAGGCCCGAGGCGAACTCGTCGGCCAGGTTCGAGATGTTCGGCACGGCGCTGCGGTTGATCGGAGCGATGTCACCGCCCTCGATCAGGATCGACACCATGTAATCCGAGGGCACGATCAGGTCATAGCCGCTGTTGCCCTGCGAGATGATCGGCTGCATCTGCTCATTCGAGTCGTAGTTGTCCTCGTTCACCGTGACGCCGAACTCTTCCTCGAACTGTGTCTTGAGTTCGGGGTCGATGTACTCGGCCCAGTTGTAGAGATTCAGATCGCCGTCGGTCTGGCCTGCTTCGCAGTCGCCGCCAGCAGCGCTCTCGTCGTCATCACCGCCGCAGGCTGCAGCGAGCAGCCCGAAAGCGAGGATTGCGGCCAGGAGCCGCAGCATTTTTGTGGACATGTGGTGGATTCCTTTCCTCCAAGGACTCGGCCCGGAAGCCGAGATCGGTCAGTCGTCGTTCGCGACTGGCGTGGAACCGGACCGAAGTCCGCCCACGATCAACGAGACCACGACAAGCAACAGCGATGCAACCAACATGACGACCGAGACGGCGTTGATGATGGGTGTGACGCCCTTGCGAATGAGACTGAAGACCCGAACCGGGAGCGTGGTGGCACCCGGACCGGCTGAGAATTGCGTGACGACAACATCGTCGAGCGACAAGGTGATTGCAAGCAAGGCGCCACCGATGATGCCCGGCAGGATCTGGGGGAAGGTGACCCGCCAGAACGTCTGCCAACGGGTGGCGTACAGATCCATCGCCGCTTCTTCAAGGTTGGTGTCCATGCCAGAGAGCCGGGCCCGAACGACAACCGACACAAAGCTGATATTGAAGGCGATGTGGCTGAGGGTGACCGTGCCGATGCCCTTCGACGCCTCGATGCCCACACTGTCGAGCAGATCGATGCCCTCGGAGAAGAAGATGAGCATCATGATGCCCATCGTCACGTCAGGGATGATGATCGGTAGGTAGAGCAAGGCGTCGAAGACCCGCTGGCCCCGGAACCGGAAGCGCTCAAGGCTGAACGCGGCAAGGGTGCCGAGCACGACCGAGATCACCGTCGACGAGGCGGCGACCTGCAGTGAGACCCAGAGCGAGTCGGTGAGTTCCTGATCGTTCCAGAAGGCCTCGTACCACCCAAACGTGAACCCGCCCCAGCGGCCNACGAGGCGGTCATCGCTGAACGAGAAGATCACCAGCACCAGGATCGGCAGATAGAAGAACGCGTAGACGAGNGCGGCCTGGATGCCGAGTAGTCGGGAGCCGAGGTTGCGAGGGCGAGCGATGGTCGTCACAGGTTGCGACCTCCGCTGCGGAAGTACGCGAGCGTGGCGGTGAGCATGAGCACCATCAAGACGACCGACAGCGAGGCGCCGAACGGGAAGTTCCGGGCGTTGCCGAACTGGTCGACGATGTAGCTGCCGAGCAGGACGTTCTTGTTGCCACCAAGGATTGCCGGCGTGACGTAGGCGCCAGCAGAAGGAACGAACACGAGAATCGAGCCGGCGACCACGCCGGGGAGCGACAGCGGGAAAATCACGCTGGTGAAGGTCTGCCGGGCGTTGCCGTAGAGATCTCGACTGGCCTCGATGAGCGACGTATCGATGCGCTCAATCGATGCATAGAGCGGCAACACCATGAACGGCAAGAAGGCGTAGACCATGCCGAGGACCACCGCGGACTGGGTGAACAGGATCTCCGTCGGGCCAAGNCCGATCGTGTCGGTCGTGTTCGAGAGNGGNCCCNCGTTGGCGAGNATCAAGCGCCANGCATAGTTNCGGACCANGAAATTGGTCCAGAACGGGATCATCACGAGCGCCAACATCACGTTGCGAACTGCCGGGCTTCGGGTCGTGATGAAGTAGGCGAACGGATACGCGATTACCAGACAGATCAGCGTGGTGACGATTGCGAGCACAACCGACCGCACGAGCACGTCGCGGACAATCTCCTCGCCGAGCCGCTGGTAGCTGTCCAGATTCCACCCGCCGAGCTCTACCCCACCGGTGCGGGTGCGAGTGGCGAAGGAGTAGACGACGACGATCAGGAACGGGATCGCAAAGAAGATGACCAGGTAGAGGTACGCAGGGAGGGCATAGAGCGCACCCCGACGGCGCTCTTGTCGCGCAGCAAGGGCTTCGAACTCCGGCGTCGCCTCGGCGACAAGATGCTCCTCCACTGCGGTCACGAGTCAGCGACCACCGAAATCGCTTGTGGGTCCCACGACACCGTCACCTCGGCACCGGGCGCATACAGCTCGGCGCCCGGCCGGTTCTCCTCGCGGACCTCAACCTCCATCCAGTCGAGCTTCACCGTGTACTCCAATCCCATCGAGCTGCGCTACGGCCAGACGTACATGAGCCTCGACTACGAGCAAAAGAGCCTGCCGCCAGACGTTGTGGCCCGCTACGCCAGCGG
>NZNH01000037.1 GCA_002694825.1 Acidimicrobiaceae bacterium
CCCGCCACGACCTGCCAGACCCGCTCGATGGTCGCCGTATCGACCCGGTACGGGTCGCCGGACTCCTGCTGAATCCAGGCGCGCAACGCCTCGGACGCCACCGCTCGAGGAGCCGACCGGAGGGCGTGGACGTCGGTGGGGTCGAGTTCCGCTGCGGCCGTTTCGATCAACGCCAGCGCATCGGCCACGAGATCGGCGTGGCGGTTGAGCAACGGGATCGGGTCGACCTCGAACACCTCGGCGATCTCACGAAGGAGGCGGTGACGGACGGCGTTTCGGGTCATCGCCATGTCGTCATTGGTCGGGTCGTAGCGCGGCACGACCCCGGCCTCGGCGCACACCGCCACCGTGTCGGCTCGCGTGAGGTGGACGATCGGGCGGTGGGCCCGACCCATCCGCGCCGCAGTGCCGGTCAAGCCGGCGCCACGGAAGAGGTTGAGCAGCACCGTCTCGGCTCGATCATTCGCGGTGTGCGCGACACAGACGTCGTCGGGCAACGCGTCATACCGGAGGCGGCGTGCCGTGGCCTCGAAGTTCGCGGAGGGGTCGAGGTCGAGGCGTCGGTACTCGAACGGCACCCCCCACGCAGCTGCGAGATCACGCACGAACGCCGCATCGTCGGCCGAAGAGGGGCGGACACCGTGATCGACGTGCCAGATCGTGAACGAACGCCCGGCCGAGCGGGCGAGCACGGCCATGGCGACACTGTCGGCGCCGCCACTGACGCCGAGGTGAAGGTGCCCGTCCGGGAAGCTGCAGCGACCGAGCAGCTCCGCAATGGCCATCAGATCAGGCGGCGGGCGCCGAAACGCCGACCCGCTCGATCCACTGCGACGGATCGCGGATCTCGGCGATCGACGGGACGTTGGCCGGCTCGGCCCACGCCTTGTCGAGGAGCTCCATGCCGCCGTGTCCCTCGACCGACTGGATGAAGTGTTCGCCCTCGGCGTACTGCTTCATCTTCGCCTCGAGACCGGCGAGTTTCTGGAAGACCTTCGTGAACCCGCTCGCACCCTGACGGCGATTGCGCAACACCCGGGCGAACCGTTCCTGGGACGGGATGAGATCCTTGCCGGCTCGGTCCATCGTGATGTCGCCGTGACCTTCGAGCAGGCTCATCAGGCCGGCGACCTCGTTGATCACCTCGAGCTGCTCCTCCGACGCGAACAGGGCCATCATGCCGCCTTGGTCCATCGGATCTTCTCCACGCTTGCGGGCTTCAAGCAGGCGCTGCGCCGCAGCGAGGAACCGCTTCGGATCAGGATCGACGGAGTCCATCGTGGAGTTGACGAGGCCGAGGAAGTGCTCGCGCATCCACGGCACGCCGGTGAACTGGGCCCGGTGAGTGACTTCATGCAACGCCAGCCACAGGCGGAATTCCTGGGGTGGGAACGCATAGCGCTGTTCGAGCATCAAGACGTTGGGCGCCACGTAGTAGACGATGTCCTGGTCTTCGGGGTTCTCGTCCTCGATGACCAGCAGGTCGTACTGGCCGAGCACCCGCGTCGACATCCAGCCGAGCATTGCGCCGAGTTCGGCACCCGCAATCTTGGGACCGAAGACGGATTCCTTGCCGTCCATCTTGTCTTCAAGCTTGGTGGTGATCGGTTTCAGGAGTCGCTGAAAGCTGGCGAGGTTGGCGTCGACCCAACCCTCACGGTTGGTGACACAGCCACGCGCCTTGCCGTCGAGCGACCGGAGACCGGTGCACTCGGCGACGAGGTCCTCCGCCATCGCCGTGTAGCGGGCAAAGTCCTCTTCGAGCCCGTCGCGGTACCGCCCGGCCTGGAAGGGCTCACGCCCTGCGACCTTCGCAGCGATCGTGCGGGCGACGTCCCAGTCGACGGCGCCACCCATGTCAGTCCCGCGGATAACGCTTGTACGTCACCTGGTTGAGGTAGCCGGCGACCGAAGCGACGATCGCAAGGATGGTGGCGCCAACGAGGACCGGTGCGATCCAGAAATGCCATACGACAGCGAACATGCTGAAGAGTGTAGGCGCCCCGGTGGCGCAAGCCGCAGTCAGGTGCGGACTCGCCGGGGAATGCAGACGTCGGCCACCCGAGACCGGGTGCGTGTGTCAGTCGTCGAGCACCTTGCCGCGCATCCGCGGCACCACCATCGGTGCGTGGAGTGCGCAGTACTCCTGATCGTTGTACCGGCTGAGGTGTGTGGCGCAGCCGGGCTCGAGGCAAATCCGCCCGACTTCCATAACCGGGAGGTTGCGCTCGATGCTGGTGAACTTTTCTCCAATGACCCGCATGGTCAGGCTTACGGAACGACCCATGCGTTTGGTTCCACTTGTCGTCGGAAAGTTCAGAACGGAGACCATCCGGAACCGCACTGGCCGGGCGGCCGATGGTCTACCGGCTGCGCTGGGCCTGCTGGATCGCCCGGAAAATCTTGGATTTCAGGGCATCCGGGACCGGATCGTTGCACCGTCGCGACACGACCGTTCGGACCCGCATCTCGAACGCATACGTGTCGTTGCACGTGCTGCATTTCGCGACGAGCGCCTGAATGACGGTCTGACACTCGACATCCTGCGGGCAGTTGTCGAGGTACGTCGACACGCATGGGTTGCCGCTACCGCAGTCGCGGGATTCGAACTCACCACACGGGTCGGTCATGACACAGGCTCAGGATCGGGAAGGAGACGGTGCTCCTCGGCAAACGAGTACAACCGCTTCTGGAGCTGCTTTCTTCCACGATGCAGCCGCGACATCACCGTGCCGATCGGGACATCCAGGATCTCGGCGATCTCCTTGTAGGCAAAGCCCTCGACATCGGCCAGCAGGATCGGCATCCGGTAGTGCTCGGGAAGATCCTCGAGCGCCAACTTCACCTCGTCCTCGCCGAACATCTCAAGGAGTTCGTCCTCGGCTGACCGGCTCAGCACCGCCGACTCAGCACCACCAAGGCGTCGGTAGAGGTAGAGATCCTCGATGTCGTCGATGTCGGATTCGTCGGGCCGGCGCTGCTTCTTGCGATAGGCGTTGATGTAGCTGTTGGTGAGGATGCGATACATCCACGCCTTGAGGTTCGTGCCCGTCTCAAAGCGTTCGTAGGCGTTGAACGCCTTGAGGTACGTCTCCTGGACGAGGTCTTCGGCGTCGGCGGCGTTACGGGTCATGCGCATCGCCGCGCTGTACAGGCCGTCCATCAACGGCATCGCGTCTTCGGAGAAGGTGGCTTGGTCCGCCACACGGACCTCCTGAGGGGGACCCCCGGTTCGCCGGGGTCAGAGCAGAGAGCCCGAGAGGAGGATTGAACTCCTGACCTACGCTTTACGAGAGCGTCGCTCTACCAACTGAGCTACTCGGGCGAGGGGTCGAACGGTACCAAGTCCCGGTGCCTGATCCTCACTGCGCGAGCGACGGCAGCTTCAGCAACAGGGCCTGGAGCGCCAATGCCTCGTTGGGGTTGCGCACCAAGGCGTCCTGGGTGCGGCGCAACGCATCGATACCGTCGAGCAGGCCACGGCGATCGTCGCCTGCGACAATCGCTTCGCGATACCGAGTGGCGAGGGTGGCGAGCCCGAAGCGGAGTTCCTCGGTGCGGAACTGCCGCAGTTCGCGACGATGACGGGCTTCGAGATCCTTGCGACCTGAGCCTCGGGTACCCAGCTGCTCCTCTCGGGCGTCCATCGCCTCGAGTTCGGCTTCGTGCTGGGCAACCTTGGCCTTGCCGGCATCATCGATGAGCGCCCGCACCTCCTCGACCATCACCGCGACCGCTGCCCCCGTGCCGTCGAGTCGGTCCGGAATCGACCACCAGGCATCTCGCCGGGCTACGAGCCGATCGTCGGCCACCAACGTGCGCGCCCGTTCGACGCTGCCCGACGCAGCAGCGGCGATGATCGGTGCCTGCTCGGGAGGAGCAAGCCCCTCCGCAACCAGCGCATCGGCGATCGCCTCCTCGGCGATCGGCGGGAAGTCGACACGCGTGCACCGACTCTCGATCGTGATGTGCTCCGGCGGGACGTCCTCGGCGAGCAGCACGAAGATCGATGTCGCAGGAGGCTCCTCGATCGTCTTCAGCAGCGAGGCCGCTGCGGCTGCGGTCGCCGTGTGGAAGCGGTTGACGATCAGGACCTTCCGCTTGCCTTCGACCGGCGACCGGCTGGCCTGCACGATGAGCGGCTCCGCTTCTTCGTCGCGACGCAGGTTGTTGCCGACCGGATCGAGCATGTGGACGTCGGCGTGCGACTCGTCGACGGCAAGTCGGCGGTGGCGTTCGGCGTTGTCGGGATCGGCAGCGGCCAACAACTCACCGGCGAAGACGGTGGCAGCCCGACGCTTCCCGGCGCCGCCCGGCCCGACGAACAGATAGGCGTGGACGGGTGCCGTGACCGCAGCTTCGAGACGACGAACCGCCTCCTGCTGACCGACGACGAGATCCCAGCTCACGGATTCGCCGCCAACCACGCTTCGACGGCGGTGTCGACACGTGCGGCGACCTCGTCAACAGTGCCGTCGGCGTCGACGACCAACCAGCGGTCGGGGTCGGCGGCGGCGAGTTCGAGGTACCCGTTTCGAACCCGGGTGTGGAAGGCAGCCCCGGCACCCTCGATACGATCCATCTGATCGCCCAGGCGCACTCGGGCCACCGACCACTCAACGTCGAGCAGCACGGTGAGATCCGGCTCGATGCCGTGGGTCGCGAATCGCATCATGGCGTCGAGTTGATCGAGATCGAGCCCGCGTCCGTAGCCCTGGTAGGCGGAGCTCGACGCGGTGTAGCGATCGGACACGATCGTGTCGCCTCGCTCGAGCGCAGGACCGACGATCTCGGCGACATGCTGGGCCTTGTCGGCGATGACGAGCAGGGCTTCGGCCCGATCGTCGAGCGCGGCATGCGCTGGATCGAGCAGGATCGACCGAATCGCACTGCCGATCTCGGTCGCGCCGAACTGGAAGGTCAACTCGGCGCCGAGCCGCGACGCAAGACGTCGGGCCTGGGTCGACTTTCCGGAAGCGTCGGCCCCTTCGAACACGATCAGTCGGCCAGTCACGGGCTCGGCTCCGACTTTGCCTCGGTGAGGAACGCACCTGACCCGGCGCGCAAACTCCACATCGCCAATCCACCGGCCATCGCGATGATGACGGCCGAGACCCACATGGTGAGGCGTACTCCCGGCACGAAGATCGCCAACCCTCCGAGCACAATCTCACGCCCCCAGATCGAGTCCGAGAGTCCATCGAGCAGTTCGGAGAGGATCGGTGCGATCGCAAGCGCGATCAGGACGCAGAAGCGGACCAGCACCAGCAGTGATGCGAAGATCCGACCACGAAGCTCGTCGTCGACGTTCTCGTGCAGCAAGGTGAACCCGAGGACATAGATCGGTCCGGCGGCGAACCCCACAACCGCGATCATCGGCACGACGATCGACAGAATCGACGCCGACCCGGCAACGAGCAGGCCGGCGCCCGCGACCACGAGCGCAAGCGGGAAGACCCGGGCCCGGTTGATCCTGGTTTGGAGAACCGATGCCGTCAGGACCCCGACCGCCATACCGGTGCCGAGCGCGAACAGGATCAGGTTGAAGTCGGCGCCTTCACCGGCGATGACCTCATCGACGAAGATCGCACCAAGCGGTACGAGCATGCCGCCGCCGATCACCCCCGTGGCCAGGCCGATGTTGACCGCCCGGACGATCGGGTTGACCGCGATGAACTCCCAGCCCTCGCGGAGTTCGCGGAACGCCCCTCCCAGATCCCAGTTCCCCCGCTCCGTGCCGAGTCGCTCCTCGCGGGTGCGGCGGGCCCAGTGAATGCGCCCGATGATGGCGGCGGTGGCCAGGAAAGACAGGCCGTTGACATAGAAGGCCAACCCCTCCTCGTTGAACTGCCACGTGTTGACCCAACCCTCGTCGGCGAAGCCCTCGGAAAGCTTGGCGAGGAGCGCAGCGATGCCGGCCGCCACGGGGAACATGCCGTACGCCGCCGCCACATTGAGCGAGTTGGCGGTGGTGAGCTTCTCCTTCGGGACGATGTTCGGGACGACCGCTTCCTTCGCCGGCGACCACAGCATCGTGAGGATCTCGAGAACGAACGAGGCGAGGATCAATCCGAGCAGGCTGTCGACGAACGGCAACGCGAAGAAGACGAGCGCCCGACCGACATCGCAGAACAACATCACCCGCTTGCGATCGAGGCGGTCGACGATCACACCTGCCGCAGTGGCGAGGAAGAACCCAGGAGCGATACGGGCCGCGAGGACCAACGCAATCGCGGTTCCCTCCGACCCGTCGCTGATGCGTTCGGCGAGCGAGATGATCGCAATCAGGCCGAGCCAGTCACCCGTTGCAGAGATGACCTGGGCGACCCAGAGCTTGAAGAACTCCCACGATCCGAAGACCGAGTCGATGCGGCCACCCGGGCGCGTGGCACCGACTGCATCCTGCAGGCGATCCGCACTGGAACCGGGGGCGCTCACGCCGACGACCTTAGGGGACCACGAGCAGCGGCTCGATCACTCGTCGTCGCTGGAAGCGGCGGCCTTCTTCTTCGTCGCCCTCTTGGCCGACTTCTTCTTGGCCGACTTCTTCTTGGCGGCCTTCTTCTTCGTCGCCTTCTTCTTGGCGGGGCCCTTGGCCCGACGGTCGGCAAGAAGTTCGGCGGCCCGTTCGACGGTGAGTTCCTCGACCGTGTCGCCCTTGCGCAACGAGGCGTTGTACTCGCCGTCGGTGACGTACGGCCCGAAGCGACCGTCCTTCACGATCATCGGGTTGCCGGTCTCGGGGTCGGGACCCATGTCGCGCAGCGGCGGCTTCGGTGCGGCCTGGCCACGGCGGCGCTTCGGCTGGGCAAGGATCGCCAGGCATTCCTCGAGTGTGACGGTGAGCAGCTGGGCCTCTGTCTCGAGACTGCGGCTGTCGGTTCCCATCTTGAGATACGGGCCGTAGCGGCCGTTCTGCACGGTGATGACCTCACCCGTCTCGGGGTGAGCGCCGACCGTGCGCGGCAGCGACAGGATCTGGAGGGCTTCCTCGAACGTCAACGTCTCGACCGACATCGTGGAAAAGAGCGAACCAGAGGGTGGCTTCTCCTCCCCTCGTTCCTCCCAATCCTCGTGGGTGCCGACCTGGACATAGGGGCCGAAACGGCCCGCCTTCGCATAGATCTCGAGGCCGTGCTCGGGGTGCATGCCGATGATGCGCCCTTCCTTCGGGGTCGTGAGGAATTCGATCGCTTTGTCGAGGGTGAGTTCGTCGGGGGGAAGGTCGTCGGGGATCGACGCGGTCTGGTTGTCGTCGGCAGTATCGCTGTCGCCCATCTGGACGTAGGGGCCGTACCGGCCGACGCGGGCCGCGACCGGTCTGCCCTCGTCGCTCATGCCGAGCGGGATGGTGTTGACCATGCGGGCGTCGATGTCGGGGAGCCGGGTCGACACCTTCTCCTTCAGGCCCGGCTCGCCACCTTCACCCTCACCGAAGTAGAAGCGGCTGAGCCAAGGCTCGGCCTCCTCGGTACCGGTGGCGATCTTGTCGAGGTCGTCCTCCATCTTGGCGGTGAAGGCGTAGTCGACAAGGTTGGGGAAATGGCCCTCCATGACGTTGACCACCGAGAAGGCGGTGAACGACGGCACGAGCGCCGAACCCTTCTTCCAGACGTAGCCGCGGTCCTGGATGGTGCCGATGATCGATGCGTAGGTCGACGGACGCCCCACGCCGAGTTCCTCGAGGCGTTTGACGAGCGACGCCTCCGTGAAGCGACTCGGCGGAGACGTGGTGTGCCCCTCGAACTCGAGCGGGCCGGCAGCGCGGGCAGCATCTCCCTCCACGAGCGGGGGGAGGCGCCGTTCGTCAGCATCATCCTCGCTATCGCGATCCTGAACCTTGGTCTCCTCGTAGACCTCACGGAAGCCCATATGAGCGATCACGGTGCCCGACGCCGCGAACTCGACGTCGCGACCGTCGTGCGCGGTGGCGCCGAGCTTCAAGGTGACGGTCTCGCCGGTGCAGTCCGTCATCTGCGAAGCAACGACACGCTGCCAGATCAGTTCGTACGCCCGCGCCTCCGACTGGGGCACCTCCTGGGCGACCTCCGCAGGGAGCCGGAACGTGTCGCCCGCCGGCCGGATCGCCTCGTGGGCTTCCTGCGCGTTCTTCGACTTCGTGGCGTAGTGGCGGGGCGCGTCGGGGAGGAAGTCCTTGCCGTAGCGCTCCGAGATCATCGTTCGGGCGGCCTGCAGTGCCGTGTCCGACAGCGTGGTGCTGTCGGTTCGCATATAGGTGATGTAGCCCTTTTCGTAGAGGCCCTGCGCAGCCCGCATCGCCATCTGGGCACTCATCCCGAGCTTGCGGCCCGCCTCTTGCTGGTAGGTCGAGGTGATGAACGGTGCGGCGGGACGACGACGGTAGGGCTTCGTCTCGCGAGCGCGGACCTCGTAGGGCACGCCGTCGAGCGCGCCGACCAACGCCTGGGCCCCAGCCTCGTCGAGCACGGTGACGTCGTCGCGGGCGAGGCGGCCGTCGTCGCCGAAGTCGCGACCGCTCGCCAACCGGACCCCGTCGATCGTGTTGAGCGCCGCAGAGAACTCGCGCTGGTCGTCGCCCTGCGCCGCCGCGAACGTACCCTTCACATCCCAGTAGCTGGCTTCGATGAACGCCATACGTTCACGTTCACGCTCGACGACGATGCGGGTGGCAACCGACTGCACACGGCCGGCCGACAACTGCGGCATCACCTTCTTCCAGAGCACCGGGCTGACCTCGTAGCCGTAAAGGCGGTCGAGGATGCGGCGGGCCTCCTGCGCATCGACCATCTTGCGGTCGAGCGCGCGCGGCGACTGCACGGCAAGTTGGATGGCGTCCTTGGTGATCTCGTGGAACACCATCCGCTTGACGGGCATTTCGGGGCCGGGGTTGAGCACCTCGATCAGGTGCCAGGCGATCGCCTCACCCTCACGATCCTCATCGGTCGCGAGATAGAGCTCGTCGGCCTCCTTCAGCAGCGTCTTCAGGAGACGAATGTGATCCTTCTTGTCGCGGTTCTCCACGTACAGCGGCTTGAACCCGTTGTCGACGTCGATGCCGGTGCGGGCCCAAGGTTCACCCTTGTAGGCCTTCGGCACGTCGGCGGCGTTGCGCGGCAGATCGCGGATGTGGCCGATCGACGACTCGACCGTGAACTCGGCACCCAGGTACTCCTGGATTTTCTTGGCCTTGGCAGGGCTCTCGACGATGACGAGCGCATTGGCCATCAGTGGATCTCCGCGGGTTCGGGGTGGGGGGACTCGTCGGGGTCGGACGCTTCGGCACCGGTGGTCGGCTTGGCCCAGAGGAGCACAAGCGAACCGAGGGTTGCGGCGATCACCGACGCTCCCAGGATGCCGAGTTTCGCCTCGTCGACAACCATCGGGTCGTCGAACGCCAGACCGGTGATGAACAGCGACACGGTGAAGCCGATGCCCGCGATGAGGGCGAGGCCGGCGACGTGGCGGAAGGTTGTGCCCTGCGGCAGACCGGCAATGCCGAGCCGCACACCGAGCCATGTGAACAGCGAGACACCGACGAATTTGCCGACGATGAGGCCAAGCACCACGCCGAGGGTGATGTCACTCGTGACTGCATCCTCGAGGGTTTCCGAAGAGATCTCGATCCCCGCGTTCACCAGGGCGAACAACGGGATGATCAGGTACGAGCTGAACGGGTGAAGGAGGTCGGCGAGGCGCTCAGCCACCGACAACTGCTCTCGGATCTCGAAGTTGGCTCGTCGGATCACTCTCGGGTTCGCCTCGCCGGCGATCGCCGACCCGACATGAGGGTTGTCGGCGGCGTCGACGCACGGGTCGGCGGCGTAGGTGCGCAGCGGATGCGCAGGGCAGATGAGCCCGAGCACGACGCCGGCGATCGTGGCGTGGATGCCCGACTCGAAAACCGCCAACCACAGGACGACACCAACAATCACATAGACCGGGATGTACCAAATGCGGGCGAGCTTCATCAGCAGTACGAGGACGACGAGTCCGACGGCGGTAAGCGACCAGCCGATCGAAAGGTCGGAGGTGTAGAAGATCGCGATGACGACGATCGCGCCGACGTCGTCGACGATGGCAAGGGTCAAGAGAAAGACCTTCATCGCCTTCGGGACACGATCACCGAGCAAGGAGATGATGCCGACGGCGAAGGCAATGTCGGTGGCCATCGGGATGCCCCAACCGTCGGCGCCGACCCCGCCAGCGTTGAAGGCGAGGAAGATCAGGGCAGGCACGATCATGCCGCCGAGCGCGGCCATCGCCGGGAGTGCGGCAGCGCGCGGGTTGGCGAGTTCGCCGCTGACGAGTTCCTTCTTGATCTCAAGCCCGACGACGAAAAAGAAGACAACCATCAAGGCATCGTTGACCCACGCCTCAAGCGGCTCGTCGATCGTGAGCAACGAGCCAAATTCGAGGCTGATGTGGAAGTGGATGAAGGACTCGTAGGAGTCCTGCCACGGCGAGTTGGCCCACACCAGCGCAACGATGGTGGCGAGGATCAAGAGAAGTCCGGCGGACGCCTCGATCTGCAGAAGATCACGAACCGGACGGCCCAACGAGCGCGCCAGACGACGGTCGCCGCCGAGCCATGTGAGTGGCGAAGGTTCGAGGTTCTCCGTTGTCATGACGTGGGGAACCTACCGCCGCATCACCCCAAGCGACGACGGTTGGAGGAATAGACCACCAGTTTGACGTCGGTGCCGGCGTCGTCGGACGAGACCTCGGTCTCGTCGGTCAGCATGGCCATCAGATGGAGGCCAAGCCCCGACTCGTGCAGCATGCGATCGGGATGATCAGGCTCGGGAAGTTCGGGAACATCGCCTCGATCGAAGCCCTGACCCCGGTCGTGGATGAAGACCGTGATCTCGTCGTCGGTGACCTCACACTCGATACGGATCCGGTCGATCGTCCCGACGCGATCTTGGGCGTTGATCGAGTTGGTGACGGCCTCGGAGACGGCGAGTTTGAGATCTTCGATGCGTTCGATGGCGATATCGGGTCGCAGTTCGGCGGCTGCGGCGACCACGACACGGACGAAGGACACGAAGTCGGATCGAGCCGGGATCTCGATCGCAATCGACCCGGGGCCGACCACGACCTCCGGATCCGGCTCGGTGTCCATACTCACGCCGCAGCGACCGCCGAATCGAGATCGGTATGGATCGCGAACCCCCGATCGAGATCGCACACCTCGAGTCCCCGCCGCACCCGTGGCTCACTGATGACGAGCCGCAGGTCGCCGTCGAGCAGCCGGACCCGCTTCAGTGCGCCGACGAGCACGCCGAGGCCGAACGAGTCGACAAACGCGACACCGGTGAGGTCGAGCACAAGACGATGATGACCGTCACGCACGACCTGGATCACGTGCTGACGCAGTTCGGGCGCGCCGACGACATCGAGTTCACCGGCCACGGTGAGCACCGACCAGGGGTCGGCAACATAAGTGTGCACGACGATGTCCACCCGGGGCACGGTATCGGACCACATGCGGGTGATTCGGTCACAGGGCTGCCGTAGCATCGGACGATGGCCCTCGCGCCGGACCCGGCCACCCCGTTCGAGACGCTCCTCGACGAACTCGATGCCGACGGACGCCTGGTGCACGTGGAGCACCTCGAACCTCGCACCGAACGCCATCGCGGGCTCGAGCGACCCCTGCCCCCTGGCCTTGCCGATCGGCCCGACACACAACACCTGTGGCATCACCAGGCCGAGGCGATCGACTCGATCCGACGCAGTGAACATGTCGTGATCGCCACCGGCACGGCGTCGGGCAAGTCCCGGTGCTTTCAGATCCCGATCGCCGAGGCCGTCGCCGATCCGATCACGCCCGGTACGGCACTTCTCCTCTATCCCACCAAAGCGCTCGCCCACGATCAGCTGCGTTCGCTCGCCACCCTCGACTTTCCCCGCCTCGTGGCCGGCGCCTACGACGGCGACGCCACCCCGGAGGAGAAGGCCTGGATACGCGACAACGCCAACGTCATCCTCACCAACCCGGAAATGCTGCACGGTGGGTTCCTCCCCCGGCACGAGAAGTGGGACACCTTCTTCATGCGACTTCGTGTGGTGGTGATCGACGAGCTCCACGTTCTGCGCGGCGTCTTCGGCACACACGTCGCCCACATCCTGCGGCGACTCCGCCGGATCTGTCGCCATTACGGCTCCGATCCGGTCTTCGTCTTCACCTCGGCCACGATCGGCCAACCCGAGCGGCTGGCATCGGCGCTGTGTGCGGCACCCGTCACCGCCATCACCGACGACGGCTCCCCCACTGGTCCACGCCGGTTCGCACTGCTCGACCCACCGGTCATCGATGAGGAGACCGGCGTACGCGCCTCGGCCAACAGCGAGGTGGCGGCGGTCAGCGCCGCGCTGGTCGAGTCCGGCCACCGAACGATCACTTTCTGCCAGAGCCGAAAGGGCACCGAACTCATCGCCGCCGACATCTCCCGACGGGTATCGCCGCACCTGAAACGCGCAGTGATGTCGTATCGGGCCGGCTATCTCGCCGAGGAGCGTCGGGCAATCGAGGAGCAGATGAGCGACGGCACGCTGCGCGGCATCGTCGCCACCTCGGCGCTCGAACTCGGCGTCGACATCGGCGACCTCGATGCCTGCGTGATCAACGGGTTCCCCGGCACGATCGCATCCATGTGGCAACAGGCGGGGCGCGCCGGGCGACGCAACGCGCCAAGCGTCTCGGTACTCGTTGCCGGCGACGACCAACTCGACCGCTACCTGATGCGTCACCCCCACGAGGTCTTCGAGCGACAGCCGGAGCCATCGGTGATCAATACCGCGAACCCCCACATCCTCGGCCCGCATCTCGCATGTGCGGCCTACGAACTGCCGCTGTCGTACGACGATGTTCGCTGGTGGAACGACGAGGAACTCCACGATGGCATCCGTGATCTGGTCCGCGATGGCCAGTTGCGGTTGCAGCGACGCCGACGCAACGGGCACGAGGAACCATTCGCCCACTGGTGTGGCACGGGCTATCCATCTCGGGGCATCGGCCTGCGTTCGGGATCATCGAGCGAGATCACGATCATCGATCACCACACCGAGCGCCTCATCGGCACCGTCGATGAGGCTCGGGCCTACACGGCCGTGCACGAGGGCGCGATCTATCTGCACCGCGGTCAGAGCTATGAGGTTGTCGAGCTCGACCTGCACGACAAGCGCGCTCGTGTCGTCGAGTGCGACAACACGACCTACACCCAGCCCCGGACCGACAAGGACATCCGGGTCCTGCGGGTTGTCGACCAGCGCCGAGTCGGACGCACCACGCTCCACATCGGCGAGGTCGAAGTCACCACCCAGGTGCTCGGCTACCAACTTCGCGATCGTTTCAGCCGCAAGATCCTCGCCAACGAGACACTCGACCTTCCCGAGCAGCGCCTCGTCACCCGGGCCTTTTGGTACGTCGTCGACGACGACGTGATCGACACGGTCGTCGACACCGGGGGCGATCCCCGCGGCACGCTGCACGCAGCCGAGCACGCGGCGATCGCAATGCTGCCGCTCTTCACGATCTGCGACCGCTGGGACGTCGGCGGCGTCTCCACCGCCCACCATGTCGACACCGACGGCGCCACCGTCTTCGTCTACGACGCCTACGCGGGTGGTGCGGGCATTGCCGAACTCGGCTGGGAGGCCGGCACCGAGCACCTGGCCGCCACCCTCGAGGCGATCGATTCGTGCGAGTGCACCGACGGCTGTCCGTCATGCGTGCAATCCCCGAAATGTGGCAACGGCAACGATCCGCTCGACAAAGCCGGAGCGATCACATTGCTGAGGCGGGTGCTGGAACGCGATTCCCCAGCAAATTCCGTGACCTGAACCGCCAAACCCTCCCGGCCACGACTGACGTACCGACGCCGCCCTTGGGCGATCGACAGATAATGAACACGACGTCTCTCCCGGAACAGGGGCTCGACGGGGAAGTCGCGAGTCGACCCTAGGCACGGCCTTCTACGATGCCAACGTGACCGAGGCCGCCTTCTTCGATCTCGACAAGACCGTCATCGCCAAAGCAGCGATGCTGGCGTTCGGTCCCCGCCTGCACAAGGAGGGGATGCTCAACCGTTGGCTGGTCGTTCGGGCGCTGTGGGGCCAGGTCGTGTTCCGCTACCTCGGCGCCGACGAGGGCCGCATGGTGAAGATGCGCGAGACGGCGCTCAAGGTCGCAGCCGGTTGGGAGAAGGAGAAGATCTCCAACCTGGTCGACGGCGCACTGACCGACGTCATCGATCCGCTCGTGTACACCGAAGCGGTCGAGCTCATCGAATCCCACCAAGAGGCCGGACGGCGGGTGTACCTCGTGTCCGCCTCGCCGGAGGAGATCGTGATGCCGCTCGCCCGACACCTCGGCGTCGATGCTGCGATCGCAAGCCGGGCCAAGATCGACGCCGAGGGTCGATACACGGGCGAGGTCGAGTTCTATTCCGCCGGCGAACACAAGGTCGCCGCCATCGTCGAAGAAGCCGAACGCTACGACCTCGATCTCGACGGTTCGTTTGCCTACTCCGACTCGGTCACCGACCTCCCGATGCTCGAGACGGTCGGCCACCCCGTCGCCGTGAACCCCGACCGGGCCCTTCTCAAGGAGGCCATCAGCCGGGGTTGGGAGATTCGGGTGTTCGAACGTCCGCAACCCCTTGTCGAGGGCCGAGGCGTTCGACCTCCGAAGCCGATGACATTCGGCGCACTCGGCGCCGCCACGCTGGCCGGTGGTCTGCTGTGGTGGAAAACCCGCAAGCCGACAGGGCGACGCCGATGAAGGACGGGCACACGCACGCGCATGGGCACGGGATGACGGGCGGCTGGGAACGCTGGCTCGCCGTCCCGACCCTTCGCGCCGTGCTCGGCGCCGTCACCTTCGCCGCCGTTGCCGCCGTCGTCGGCGTGATCGTGCTGTGGCCCACGGGCGAGGGCCGGGATGCGGCGATCTCGAACGCCGCCGACCTCGGCCTCGTCACCGAGCGGGTGGGTGCCACCGTCGAGGAGCAGACCGTTGGCCCGTGCAGCTACTCCTCAGTCGAGAACCCGCAGGAGTGTCGCGAGATCACGGCGATCCTCACCGGCGGGCCAGAGGAGGGCTCGCTCATCGTCCTGCCGGAGATCAATACCGAGTTCCAGAGCGGCATCCCGGACCTCAGTCCCGGCGACACGATCATTCTCGGGTTCGAGCCAGCAACCAACGCCTACTTCTATGCCGACCTTGATCGGCAGGCGCCACTGGTGTGGCTGGCGATCCTGTTTGTGATTGTCGTCTTCGCGCTGGGACGCCGCCGCGGCCTCATGGCACTCGCCTCGATGGCCGTCACCGTTTTTGTCTTGGTGGTCTTCATCGCCCCGTCGGTCCTCGACGGCAACGACCCGGTTGCGGTCGCCGTCGTCGCCGCGGCCGTGATCGCCTTCGTCACGCTGTACCTCACGCACGGCGTCTCCCCCACCACGACGGTGGCATTGGCCGGCACGCTGGGTGCGTTGTTCCTGACCCTGGTGCTCTCGTGGGTCTTCTTCGATCTCACTCGCATCACCGGCTTCGGCGCCGAGGAGAACCTGCTCCTCCCCTTCCTGGCCGGCGACATCGATCTCGCCGGCCTCCTCCTCGGTGGTGCGGTGATCGGCACGCTCGGCGCACTTGACGACATCACGGTCACACAGGTGGCTGCCGTGTCGGAGATCCACGCCCGCCGGCCCGATCTCACCGTGTCGGAGCTCGTGGCTTCGGGCATCCGGGTCGGCCGCGAGCACATCGCGTCGACGGTCAACACCTTGTTGTTGGCGTACGCCGGTGCGAGCCTGCCGATCCTTTTGTTGTTCTCGGTCTCGGATCAGTCGCTTGCCAGTGTCGCCAACACCGAGGTGGTCGCGGTCGAGATCGTCCGCACTCTCTGTGGTTCGATCGGCCTCGTCGCTGCGGTACCCCTCACCACGGCGATGGCTGCTGTGGTCGTCGCCGGCGCAGCGTCCCCCGCTCTCCCGTCCTCAGACATCGGCTCCGCCGAGGAGTCGGCGCCACGCTGGGAGGACTTCGGACCTGAGGGCCGCGAGGAGTAGCGGCCGACCGACACCGGCCACCAGGTGGCGAACAGTCGGCTCAGGCGGAAACGATCAGACGTCGCGAACCTTGCGCGCTAGGACGGCGAGCAGAACTGCGAGGACAACAACGAGACGCTTGCGATTCTTCGACATGGCTTCGACGCTAGCTACCCCGGCTGACGTTGCCTCGGCCCGGTGTCCGTGACGTCAGGCACGCCGATAACGTCATCGCTGGAGGTGTCCGAGCGCCTGGTGGGCTCCCCCGCCTTCAAAGCGGGTGGGATGGGTGATCCCTGTCCGGCGGGTTCGATTCCCGTCCACCTCCGCCACTCAGGCTCCTGTCCGAGCGTTGGTCACAGGAGCGTCACACTCGGGGGTCGCTGTCGGGTGGCCGAAGGCGTTCAGGCCTGTTCAAGCACGAATACCCGAATGTCACGCCCGTCGACCCGCTCGCGGTACTTCGTGTAGCCGCCGTAAATCGAACCACCGGCCGCAAACACGGCTTCGAACTCATCGGCGGTGGCAGAGCGGGCCACAACATCGATCTCGGTGGTGCGGTACCCCAGCTTGACGTGCGGTTCGGCTTCGAGGTTGAAGACCCAACCCGGTGTGCGCTTGCCACCGAAGTTGGTGCCGAGCAGGGCAAGGTCGTCGCCGATCGGCACGGCGATCAAGGGTGTACGGCGCGGCTGCCCGGATTTGCGGCCAACCGTCGTGAGGTAGACGACGGGCAGACCGGCCANCAGTTCNGTGGCGGTCGTCGTGTTGCCGGTGAGCTTGTGAACGGCACCGTCGATCGGTTGGATCGTCTTCGAAAAGAAGGCAGCGCCGGGCTTCGAGCCAGCCATCGAACGCATGGCGCGATGGATCGGATTGCCCGCCTTGTGCTGGTAGCCGAGCGCAGCCTGAACCCCCACGGGAATCAGACGCTCAGCAGATCGCGGGCACCCGTGTCAGACGACGGGTGACGCAGCTTCGACATCGCCCGGGCCTCGATCTGACGAATGCGCTCACGGGTGAGATTGAAGTGCTCCCCGACCTCTTCGAGCGTGCGAGGCTCGCCGCGGTCGAGACCGAAGCGGAGCTTCAGGATCTCGCGCTCTCGCTCGTCGAGCGGGGCGAGCAGGCGAGCAATTTCCTCGGGGAGGAGCGCCGTGGCCGCAACTTCGAAGGGCGAGTCGGCACCGCGGTCCTCGACCACATCACCGAGTTCGGCGTCGCCGTCTTCGCGCAACGGCTCGGAGAGCGACAACGGCTCGGCGGCGAAGCGAAGCGCCTCGGTGACCTTCTCTTCCGGCATCTCGACCTCGGCGGCGAGTTCGGAAAGGGTGGCCGGACGGCCGTACTTCAGCTCCAGGCGGGCACGAGCCTTCTGGAGGCGAGCAAGGGTGTCGCCGGCGTGCACGGGCAGGCGGATGGTGCGGCCGGTGTTGGCGATGCCGCGGGTGATCGCCTGACGGATCCACCAGGTCGCGTACGTCGAGAACTTGAAGCCTTTGCGCCAGTCGAACTTCTCGACGGCGTGCATCAGGCCGAGGTTGCCCTCTTGGATGAGGTCGAGCAGCGGAAGGCCTGAGGCCTGGTACTTCTTGGCGATCGAAACGACGAGGCGCAGGTTCGACTGCACGAAGGTGCGCTCGGCCTGCTCGCCCTTCTGCATGGCTCGACGGAGTTCACGCTTCTTGGCGGGGGTCAGTTCGGTGTCGATGCTCTCGAACTCGGCGCGCGCCTCGGTGCCTGCTTCGATGGCCTGAGCGAGGCGGACCTCGTCTTCCTTCGTCAGCAGGGGGTACTGGCCGATGTCAGTCAGGTAGAGCCGAACGAGGTCTTCTTCGTCTCGTTCAACACGTTCCTTCGCCACCGAAGACCTCCTCACGCTTCCGCCGTGGAGCAGCGTACCCATCGCGCGGCTGCGAACAACTGTCGGGCGAGACCGTGTTTCCGACGACGTGGGTCGAGCCGCTCATCCGCGGTACCGATTGATGATGGGAACCCGCCGATCACGTCCGAATGCCTTGCCGGTGACCCGGGTACCGAGCGGGGTCTGGCGGCGCTTGAATTCGGCGATGTCGACGAGGCGACACACCCGCTGCACGGTCTCCGGATCGGCGCCCGTGATGTTCATCGCCAGGATTTCGGCGACGGTGTGATCGCCCTCGACGTACGCCCGCAGAATCGGATCAAGGATCTCGTAGTCGGGGAGCGACTGATCGTCGCGCTGGTCGGGTTTGAGTTCGGCCGATGGCGGCTTGGTGAGCACAGTGGTCGGGATGATCGCTCGACCGGCAACCTCATTGCGCCAGGCGCACAAGTCGTAGACGGTGAGTTTCCAGACATCGCGAATGACGGCGAATGCGCCGGCGGTGTCGCCGTAGAGCGTGGAGTAGCCGACCGCTGCCTCGGACTTGTTGCCGGTCGTGAGCACGAGCCAACCGTGCTCATTGGCCATCGCCATCAAGATCACGCCGCGAATACGAGACTGCAGGTTCTGATCAGTGAGATCGCCGACGTTGATCTGCTGATCGGTGAGGTTTGGGGCGAGCATCCCGGTGAAGGCCTCGTGAGCCGGTTCGATCGGGACGGTGTAGGTGGCGATACCGAGATTCGTTGCGAGTTGTTCGGCGTCGGAGATCGAGTGGTCGCTCGAGTAGCGAGAGGGCATCAGCACGCCGAAGACGTTTTCGGGGCCGAGCGCTTCCGCCGCGACGGCGGCGACGATCGAGGAATCGACACCACCGGAGAGCCCGAGACAGGCCTTGGTGAACCCGGACTTGCGCACATAGTCGCGAGCGCCGAGGACGAGGGTTTCCCAGATCTCGGCGAGTTCGTCGAGCGGCTCTGCGATGGGGGCAGCCATCGGGGTCCGGATGTGGGTGACCGCCGGCGTGACGGAGATCGTCGGATAGCGGTCGTGCGTGGGCCCGCGATCAGGCACGGCGATGTCGAAGACGACGAGCGACTCGACAAAGCTCGCACATCGAGCGGTGACGACCGGCCCGTCAGCCGACGGCGAAACGGCGAATGACCCACCGTCGAAGACGAGTTCGTCCTGCCCGCCGACGAGGTTGGCGTAGACGACCGGAATACCCGTCTCCTCGACCCGCTGCGCCATGACGTCCTCACGGATGTGCTGCTTGCCGACCCGGAACGGCGAACCGTTGACGTTCACGACGATGCGGGCACCGCCATGAGCAAGTTGGTTGACCGGACCGTCGGGGATCCACGAGTCCTCGCAGATCGTGACGCCGACCGGCACACCGGCGATCTCGAAGAGCTCGAACGGCCCGTCCCCAGGACGGAAATGCCGCATCTCGTCGAACACGTCGTAATTGGGAAGGTGACGCTTGTGGTAGGTGCCGTGGATCTTGCCGCCCGCACACACGGCCGCTGCGTTCCAGACGCCGTCGGCGCCGCCGTCGCTCGGACCATCGGCGAAACCGACGACCGCCGCACAGCGGCCGGTTCCGGCGGCGAACTTCTCGAGCGACGCACGGACATCGCCGATGAATCCCGGCTTGAACACGAGATCCTCGGGCGGGTAGCCCGTGATCGTCATCTCGGGCAGCAGGACGAGATCGGCGTCGGCCGCCTCGGCCTGCTCGACCATGGCGAGGGCCTTGGCGACGTTGCCGTCGAGATCTCCGACGGTCGGATTGAGCTGGGCGATCGCAATGCGAAGCGTGTCGGCCACCTCTTCACCCTACGGCGTGGACCGGCCACCAACTGCTTCGCCCCTCCGTCGAGATCAGCGCATCACCAGGGTGGCGCCGTACGGGTCCGGAGAGCGCCGCGCTGACCAACGGTCACAGACGCAACGGAGCCGCACCCGAGGGTGCGGCTCCGTTCACGCTTTGCGGCCGGGCAGGCACATGTCCTGCCAACGCTCGATTAAGCCAGAGCGGCGCCGATCGTGTTGGTCAGCAGGGTCGTGACCACGTACGGGTCGGCGTTGGCGTTGGGGCGACGATCCTCGATGTAGCCCTTCTGGTCCTGCGCGACCTGCCACGGGATGCGGATCGACGCGCCGCGGTCGGAGACGCCGTAGCTGAACTGGTCGAAGCGCTGGGTCTCGTGCGCACCGGTGAGACGGTCCTCGATGCCCACGCCGTAGCCCTCAAGGTGCTTCTCGGGGACACCCTCGGCACCCATCGCCTCGCAGGCGGCGATGATCGGGTCGTAGCCCTCACGCATGGCCTTGGTCGAGAAGTTGGTGTGCATGCCGGCGCCGTTCCAGTCGCCCTTCATCGGCTTGGCCTCGATCGAGACCTCGACACCGTGATCCTCGGCCAAGCGGAAGAGAAGGTAGCGGGCGACCCACAGGTGGTCGCCGACGGTGACGGTGTCTGCCGGGCCGATCTGGAATTCCCACTGGCCGGGCATGACCTCAGCGTTGGTGCCGGAGATGGCAAGGCCCGCCTCGATGCACGCAGTGGTGTGCTCTTCGATGAGTGCACGGCCGTGGATCTTCACGGCACCGACACCGCAGTAGTACGGGCCCTGCGGGGCGGGGAAGCCGCCGGAGGGGAAGCCGGCCGGCCAACCGGTGATCGGGTCGAGAAGGGTGTACTCCTGCTCGAGGCCGAACCAGGGCTCTTGGTCGCCGTACTTCTCCATCGCCTCGACGGCGGCGGCACGAGTGTTGGTGGGGTGCGGCGACATGTCGCTGGTGAGCAACGTCTCGCAGAGNACGAGGATGTTGTCGCCACCACGGATCGGGTCCGGGCACTGGAAGACGGGCTTTAGGACGACGTCGGAATTGTCGCCGGTGGCCTGGTTGGTGCTGGAGCCGTCGTAGCCCCAGATCCCGGGCTCGGCGCCGTCAGCGAGGATCTTGGTCTTGGAGCGGATCTCACGAGTCGGCTCGGAGCCGTCGATCCACAGGTATTCAGCCCGGTAGGCCATGTGGGATTTCCTTGTGTTCTGGGTCGGGGTGATGTCGTTTGGGTGCGATCGGACTGCGCGTCTGCGTTGACGATTCCGATGCGCTCAGGATTCGCTGCCCTGGCAGGACTAGCGAGTTGGGCTACGCGAGCGTTGCCCGGTGAAGAGCGTTCCACCCGCCAATTTCTGACCTGTTGCCCAATTGTGAACGGAGTGTGAACGAGCACTTTTCGCGCTGGCGGTGCTGTCAGGAACCCGGCACCCTGAGGAAACCCACGCAGTCGCCACATCGGCGTTGCGCCGAAAATCCGGCACCATGGAGGTGTCGGACTTGTCCACGAGGAGCCGTCATGAGCCGAGAGCAGGAGTACGTCCTTCGCACCGTCGAAGAACGCGGTGTCCGCCTCATCCGCCTGTGGTTCACCGACGTGCTCGGTCAGCTCAAGTCGGTGGCGATCTCGCCGGCCGAACTCGAGCAGGTGTTCAACGAGGGCGTGCAGTTCGACGGCACCGCCATCGACGGCTTCAGCCGAGTCCACGAGGCCGACGTCCTCGCCCGCCCCGATGCCACCACCTTCGAACTGTTGCCGTGGGCCAAAGCTGACGAGCCGTCGGGCCGGATGTTCTGCAACATCGAGAGCCTTGATGACACCCCGTTCGAGGGGGATCCCCGACAGATCCTGCAGCGCAACCTCGCCGCCGCCCGAGAGAAGGGGTACACGTTCTTCGCCGCGCCGGAAGCCGAGTTCTTCTACTTCGAATCGGGCGAGACCGGGGGTGGTGCTCCTAAGCCGATCGACCACGCCTCGTATTTCGATCTCACGACCGCTGACGTGTCGAGCGATCTGCGCAAGACCACGATCCACATGCTTGAGGCGATGGGCATCCCGGTCGAGTACTCGTTCCACGAGGACTCGCCGAGCCAGCACGAGATCGACCTCCGCTACACCGAGGCACTGAGCATGGCGGACAACATCATGACGCTTCGGCTGGTCGTGAAGAAGATCGCCATGGATCGCGGCGTCTACGCCACGTTCATGCCAAAGCCGCTCAACGGCGTACAGGGCTCCGGCATGCACACGCACCTTTCGCTCTTCGAGGGCGAGACCAACGCCTTCCACGACGCCGACGATGAGGGGGGCCTCTCCGTCGTCGGCAAGCAGTTCACCGCCGGTGTGCTCAAGCACGCTCGGGAGATCACCGCCGTCACCAACCAGTTGGTCAACAGCTACAAGCGCCTCGCCGAGACCTCCGAGGCGCCGCCGTATGTTGCCTGGGCCCGCAACAACCGCTCGGCCATGATCCGGGTGCCGGTCCGCAAGAAGGGCAAGCCCGAATCGGCCCGCATCGAGTACCGGGCGCTCGACGGTGCCGCCAACCCATACCTCGCTTTCTCGCTGATCCTCGCCGCCGGCCTCCGCGGCATCGAGGAGGGCTACGAGCTTCCTCCCGAGACCGATGCCAACCTCTTCGAACTTTCCGACAGCGAGCGTCGCACCCTTGGGGTCGAGCCACTCCCCCGTTCGCTCAACGAGGCGCTCGACGTGATGGAGGAGTCCAAGCTCGCCCGCGAAACCCTCGGCGAACACGTCTTCGAGTGGTTCCTCCGCAACAAGCGGGCCGAGTGGGCCGAATTCCAGTCGAAGGTCACGCCCTTCGAGCTCGAGCGCTACCTCGGCAACTGGTGACCTCGATGGATCCGCTTCTCGTCTTCCCCTCCCCCGCCCCACCCGAGCTCGCCCAGGCTCTCGACCTGGGTGGCTGGGCGTGGAAGGCAGCGGCCGATCTCGACACGGCGCGCAGCGAGCAGCCCGCCGAAGGCTGGGTCGGCGCGGTCGTCGTGGCCGGCGATGAACCCGACGAGGCCTTTCGCCTGTGCCGGTCGATCCGCAGCGGCGACATCCACGTCGGTTCGGTGCTGTTGTTGATCGGTGGTGGACATCTCGCTTCGCTCGACTTCCGTGAAGATCTCTTCGACGACTTCTGCCTCAACCCGTTCCAGCCGGTCGAGCTCGAAGCTCGTCTCAAGCACCTTTTCCGTCGCAGTGGCCAGGTCGCCCGAGCCGAGGTCATCGAGTACGGCCCGCTCGGGATGAACCTCGAGACGTACCAGGCCGCCATCGACGGCAAGCCGCTCGACCTCACCTATATGGAGTACGAGCTGTTGAAGTTCCTGGCCTCGCACCCTGGCAAGGTGTTCACCCGGGAGACCTTGCTGAGCCGGGTCTGGGGCTACGACTACTACGGCGGTGCGCGCACGGTCGATGTCCACGTGCGACGCCTGCGCTCCAAGCTCGGCGAGGAGCACGCCAATCTGATCCAGACCGTGCGCTCGGTGGGGTACAGCTTCGGGACCAGCCGCTGGGTCTGAGCAAACTATAAACCCGATGTTAAGCAGACTTGATTCTGATGGTTCATTTCACCTGAGGCGTCGATAACGTGTCGTCCTATGCACACCGCAAAGCTTCGCGTGCTGATGTTTGGACTGTTTGCCTCGGCCGGAGCCTTGGCCTTGTCCGGCTGCGGCAGTAACTCCGAGGGCACGATTCAGATCTACACCGGTCGCCACTACGACCTCGAAGTTGCGTTCGAGGCCTTTGTGGAGGAGTTCAACATCGGCATTGAGTTTCTCTCGGGTCCAGACGCCGACCTCCGTGAACGTCTCCAGGCCGAGGGCGACGACACCTCGGCCGACATCTACATGACCGTCGACGCCGGCAACCTGGCGATCGCGGCCGAGCAAGGACTTTTCGCCTCGCTCGACTCGCCGGTGCTCGATGCGGCGGTCCCGTCGGAGCTTCGCGATCCCGATGGCTTCTGGTACGCCCTCAGCGCCCGGGCGCGCACGATCGTTTACTCAACCGAGCGGCTCAGTACCGACGAGATCCCCACCACCTACGAGGAACTTGCCGAGCCTCAATGGAAGGACCGGGTCTGCATGCGCAACTCGTCGAACGCCTACACCCAGTCCCTTGTCGCCAGCATGATCGGCAACCTCGGCTACAACTCGGCACTCGAGTTGGTCACTGGATGGGCTGACAACTCCCACATCATGTCCAACGATGTCATCTTGTTGAACTCAATCCGCGACGGCCGCTGCGACGTCGGTATCTCGAACCACTACTACCTGGCCCGCGAACTCGCCGAGGACCCCAACTATCCGGTCGGCCTCGTCTGGGCCAACCAAAACGACCGCGGCGTCCACGTCAACATCTCCGGCGCCGGCGTGTTGGCCAACGCCGACGACCCCGAACTCGCCCAGCAGCTGCTGGAGTGGCTCGCCACTGACGGGCAGAACCTCTTCGTCGACGGAAACAACGAATACCCTGTGAATCCCGACGTCACCCCCGAGACCTTGATCGCCACCGAGTTCGGCGAGACGTTCATGGGCGACCGCACCAACGCGTCCGAATGGGGTCTGCTCAACGCCGAGGCGGTCCGTCTGCTCGACGAGGCCGGTTACGAGTGACGTGACTGCTGCAGCGCCCGTCGCCGAGACGGGGAGCGACCGGGTCGAGACGACCGCCGCCGACCGGGCCAGCCGCCGAGGCTGGCCCGGTGGCGCGCTCGTGCTCGCGGCGCTGGTCGTCGTCCCGATCGGCTTCCTTGCCATCGGCATCTCGGACCCCGAGACCGAGGTCTGGCGTCAGCAGTGGGACACGCGCCTACCCGGCCAACTCGTCGACACCGCAGTGCTCCTGGTCGGGGTGAGCTTCGGCGCCCTTTTCCTCGGCAGCAGCCTCGCCTGGCTCGTTAGCGCCTACAGCTTCCCAGGATCAAAAGCCTTCGGCTGGTTGCTGGTCGCACCGCTTGCGATGCCGTCGTACGTGCTCGGGTTCGTGACCATGTCTGTCTTCGGTTTCACCGGTCCGGTGCAGAACCAGTGGCGCGACTGGTTCGGTCGCGACGCATGGTTCCCCGAGGTCGAGTCGATGGGTGGCGCGATCGTGGTCTTCACGCTCGTGCTCTACCCGTACGTCTTCTTGTTGGCTCGCGCTGCGCTCGCCGACCAAGCCGGATCGGCCTACAACGTCGCGAGAAGCCTCGGAGCCCGACCGCTCGAGGCAGCGCGTCGTGTCGTGATCCCGATGCTTCGACCGGCACTCGCCGCCGGTGTGGCCGTCGTGATGATGGAGACGATCACCGACTTCGCAACCGTCCAGTATTTCGGCGTTGACACCGTGACGGTCGGCGTCTTCCGCATCTGGCGAGGCACCTTCGATCGTGACGCCGCATCGGAGTTCGCGACCCTCGTGTTGGTGGTTGCGCTGATGATCATCGGGCTCGAGCGCATCATGCGCGGCCGGGCCCGCTTCGGTGAGGCCGCCGGTGCTGCGGCCGGGCTCGGGCCCCGTCGCCTCAAGGGGACGCGAGCGTGGGCCGCCTTTGCCATCTGCGGCATCGTGCTGCTCCTCGCGTTCTTGGCCCCGACTCTCCAGCTCGTGTCGTGGGCATTCCAAGAGATCGCTGGGCCGAGGGGCACCCCGAACACCGAACGCTTCCTCGAGTTCCTCGGCAACTCCCTGCAACTCGCACTGCTCACCGCCGTCGTGTGCGTGCTCGCCTCGATCTTCATCGCCAACGGGTCGCGATTCGTCTCTGGCCGAACGACCGGCCTTGCGGCGCGGCTCACCGCTGTCGGCTATGCCGTCCCGGGACCGGTCGTGGCGATGGGTGTCGTGCTCAGCCTGGTTGCGCTCGACGACGTGCTCGAGGGCATCGGCCTGGGTCTCCCCGGTACGGTCGCCACCGGTTCCCTTGTCGGTCTCGTCTACGCCTACAGCATCCGGTTCCTGGCACCGGGGCTCAACGCCATCGAGGCCGGTATGGCCCAGGTGCCCGAGGAGATCACCGCCTCGGCTCGAAGCCTCGGTGCTCGGCCGGCCACGATCGTGCGCCGGATCCACACCCCCCTCGCCCGCACGAGCGTCGCCACTGGCGCCGTTCTCGTGGCTGTCGATGCGCTGAAGGAGCTGCCGATCGCGCTGCTTCTTCGGCCGATCGGCTTCAACACCTTGCCGATCTGGACCTTCAACCTGGCGACCGAGTCACGCTTCGAACAAGCCGCGCTGCCTGCACTCGCCATTATCGTCGTGGCGATGATCCCGGTCGCCTTGCTGTCGCGTCAGCTGTCCCGAGGGGCCGAACGCGCATGACCGTCACGCCGCTTCGGCTCGACGCCGTCGTCAAGACCTACGAGGACGTCCTCGCGGTCGACGGTGTCGATCTCGAACTCGCACCCGGCGAACTTCTCGCTTTGGTCGGTCCGAGCGGCTGCGGCAAGTCGACGTTGCTGCGTTCGATCGCCGGGCTGGTGGCGATCGACTCGGGCACGATCCGTCTCGCCGGGGCGCTCGTCGACGATGGCCGTGACCATCTCCCGCCGGAGCGCCGGCCCGCCGGACTGGTCTTCCAAGATCACGCGCTCTTCCCGCACCTCACCGTCGCCGACAACATCGGCTTCGGGCTGCGCGATCACCGCACCGACGAGCGTCAGACCCGTATCGATGAGCTCCTCCAGCTCGTCGATCTCGCCGGCTTCGGTGACCGCTTCCCGCACGAGCTCTCCGGCGGCGAACGCCAGCGAGTGGCGCTCGCTCGAGCACTTGCACCATCGCCGGCGCTCATGCTGTTCGACGAGCCCTTCGCCAGCCTCGATCACAATCTGCGCATCAAGCTCCGTCACGATGTGGCCGCAGCGTTGAAGGCAACCGGAACACCGGCCGTGTTCGTCACCCACGACCAGCAGGAGGCGTTGGCGATCGGTGATCGCATCGCCGTGATGCGGAACGGACGGATCCGACAACTGGGCTCGCCGGCCGAGGTGTACCACCAGCCGGTCGATGACTTCGTGGCGGCCTTCATGGGCACGGCAAGCTTCCTCCCCATCGCGAATGACGCCACGACCGTGCTGGGGCCGATCGACCTCGACGGTGCCGCTCCAGCCGATGCCGTCGCCATGGTGCGGCCCGACGACATCGTGTTCACCGCCTCGGCGACGGGTGAGGCCGAAATTGTCGGCGCGGCCTACCACGGCAGTGGCTGGCACCTGCACGCACGCGTTCACGACGGTGTCGACGTGTACTTCACGGTCGGGCACCTTGATGCGCCCGCTGTTGGCGATCGGGGAACGCTTGCGCTCACACCTGGGCATTGCCAGGTCGTGGTGCCTCGTCGCTGATCCGGGTTCGAACTCCGTAAGCGGCGGCGTGGGCGCCGCAGCGAGGTCGATCAGTCGGACTCGGGGCCGTCGTAGGGATTGGCGTCCGACAACTGCAGGTACTCGTTGGGGGCGCCGTCGTCGGTGACGTTATCGAGGTCGCTGTTGCGTCCGATCAGGCTGCCGATCACGCCCGCAAGCCCAGCCATGCTCATCAAGATGCCCACGGGCATCACGATGACGAGCACGACGATGAAGATGATCGTTCCGGCGTCCATGGCCGTCAGTCTGTCAGATCCGCGGCTCGGATCATCAGTTCGCCGCTCAGACGGCGGCGATGGCCTCGATCTCGATCTTGGCGCCGAGCGGCAGTTCCTTCACGGCGACCGCCGAGCGGGCAGGACGGTGGTCCCCGAACTCCTCCATATAGATCTCGTTCATGGCGGCGTAGTCACCCATGTCGGTGAGGAACACGGTGGTCTTCACCACATCGTTGAGCGAGGCATCGGCGCTCGACAGCACCGAACGGAGGTTGACGAAGACCTGCCGGAGCTCGGCCGCAAGACCGCCCTCGACGATCGCGCCATCGGCGATGCCGACCTGGCCGGCGGTGAAGAGGAGATCGCCTCCACGGACGATGGGCGTGTACGGACCGACGGGCTTGCTCATGACGGCGAGCGTAGTGCGATCATGCAGCGCCCGAGACGTACGAGTCGTGCCGCCGATCGCAAACGGTCAATCACGCGCAACGACCCTCGAGTCACCGCTCGAGGACCTTGAGGAACGCTGCGGGGATGTCGGTCGGCTCGTCGACCGTCGCCAACTGCGCACCGACCGCCTTGGCGAAGTCGGCGGCGTCGTCCACGTCGTCGGTCGGCGCGATCACGCACAGTTCATCGAGTCCGCGGGCAACGGGGATGGCGTCGGCGCCGGTCGTGGCCCGGCAATCGGACATCAGGATGGTGACCCGCCGCTTGGCACGCGACCGATCGAGTTGGCGAGCGGCCGCCGTGAGCGCGCCGGCCAGATCGGTGGTGCCCTGGCCTCGAAGCCGCAACAGGTCGTCGACCACGGCCAGCGATGACCGCGAGTCGTCTTGGCTCTTGACGGCGATGACCCGGTCGGCGAACGCCAGCACCGACCAGTCGACCGGGGCCCGGTGGGCACACGCCGCCGCGGCGACCGCGGCCGTGGCGAGCCGCTTGCCGCTCATCGAGCCGCTGCGATCGATGACGAGCGCGAGCGCGGTCGCCGGCTGGGTCCAGTGCCGAACCCGGAGATCGCCCGCATCGATGAGCTCACCGGTGGCCCGTGCGTGGAGGAGGCCGTCGAGGCTTGCGTCGAGGTCGAGGTCGCCGGCGACTCGGTCGGCTGGGGACGATGCCATCGTTCCCACCCCGCGGGCCTGAACCGGGCCCGCCTTGGCCACGTCGAGCACAAGCCGACCGGCAAGGCGGGCCGCGAGGGCGGCGAGTTTCTGATCGGTGGCGCCTCGCATCTGGGCGAGCAACGACATCGCGTGGTCGGGATCTTCGTCGACGAGACCGGCGAGGGCGTCGTCGTCGATCTCTCCCACCTCGGGGCTGATCTCTTCGAATTTCGGATCGCGGGCGAGTTGGGGTCGTGGCGTGGTGCGACGGTTGTCGTCCTGGATGGCCTGGCGGGCGTCGTCGCCCTCCAGGGTCAGGGGGACGCCGGAGTCGCCCCGTCCGGGGCGGTCGCTTTTCCCGAAGACGAGTCGTCGTCGTCACGGGGGTGCTCCTGCGCAAGCACCGCGTCCCACAGGTCGGTGATGACCGACTCGGGCGTAGAACTTCCGCCCTCGTGCAGGCGGATGCGCCCTGACAGTGCGGTGAGTGCTGCGTCGAGGCCGACGCTGGGGTCGGTCACCTGGGCGCTGCGCATCGACGCGAGCGCATGGCCCACCTCGACCAGATCGATCGCCCCGCGCACGGATGAACCGACGCGTACATCGGGGTGGTTGCGGGTGCCGCGTGTGACGGCGACGGCCCGGCGCCGCAGGACTCGATCGTCTTCGGAGGTGTTGCGCACGACGATGTCGGACTCATCGTCGAGGGATTGGTACCCCATCGCGATGCGACACATGCGGTCGTAGACCGCACCGGAGACCCGAGCGGTGCCGATGTTGTCGAAGGGATTCATCGCTGCGACCAGCCGGAAGCCATCGGCTGCCGGGATCGTGCCGAGGCGGGGCAGCGTGAGTTCGCCCTCCGACATCACGGTGATGAGGAGGTTGACCGTTTCCTCCGGCACCCGGTTGAGTTCCTCGACATAGAGGAGCGACCCATGGCGCAGCGCCTCGACGAGCGGACCATCGACAAAGACGTCGGGGGTGTAGCCGTCCTCGAGCACACGAGACGGGTCGAACTGGCCGGCGAGACGCGCCGGGGTGAGTTCGGCGTTGCCTTCGACGAACACGAATCCGGTGCCGGCCGCTGCGGCGACCTCGCGCAGGATCGTCGACTTGCCAGTGCCGGGCGGCCCCTCGAGCAGCACGTGGCGGTCGGCGGCGAGCGCGGCGACGAGCACCTCGAGTTCGCGTCGTCGACCGACGACACGCGCACTGAGGGTGTCGACGATGTCGGGTGCGGAGAGGCTCGTCATGGCATCAGTCTGGCGCTGATCGGCCGCCGCGGTTCAGTCGAAGGTGATGACGCCGCGGATGTTCTTGTTCGCCATCATGTCGGCGTAGCCCTCGTTGACCTGGTCGAGGGTGTACGTGTTGGTGATCATCTCATCGAGCTTGAGCTGACCGGCCTGGTACATCGACAACAGGTGCGGGATCTCCTTGCGCGGGGCGGTGGAGCCGAACAGGCAGCCCTTCAGCTCCTGATTCATCATCGAGAACATGAAGAGGTTGAGCTGAACGTCCATCTGCGCAGCCGGGGCAACCGCCGTGGCGACCACCGTGCCGCCCTTGCGGGTCAGGAACTGCGCCGGAGCGATGAGATCACCGGTGAGCACCGACGGCGTGAGGATGACCGAGTCGGCCTGCACGCCCTCGGTGAGGCCGCCGACCAACTCCATGGCCTCCTCCATTGACGGGGCCGTGTGGGTGGCGCCGAATTCCATGGCGCTCTCGCGCTTGAACTCGCTCGGGTCGATGGCGACGATGTTCTTTGCACCGGCGACCTTGGCGCCCTGGATCGCAGCGGTGCCGAGACCGCCACAGCCGACCACCACGACGGTGTCGCCGGCGGTGACCTCGGCGCGGTTCACGGCTGAGCCGTAGCCGGTAGTGACGCCGCAGCTGACGAGCGCGGCAGGACCAGCGGGAACGTCTTTCTGGACCTTGATGGCCGAGTCGACGCTCAGAACCATGTGCTCGGCGAAGGTACCGAGCTTCAACAATGGCGTGAGCGTGGTGCCGTCGGAGGTGTGGTGACGGAACGTGCCGTCGATCATCCCGGGCTCCATCAAGTGGGCACCGAGGTCACACAGGTTCTGCTGGCCGCGAGCGCACCAGGTGCACTTGCCACACGACGGGATGAACGAACACGAGATGTGATCACCCACCTCAAACTCGGTGACGCCCGGGCCGAGACCGATCACCACACCGGCCCCTTCGTGACCGCCGATGATCGGCAGCGGCACCGGCATCGTGCCGTCATGGGCGTGCTCGTCGGAGTGGCACATGCCGGCAGCAGTGGTCTTGACCAGGATCTCGCCGGCCTTGGGTTCGTCGAGTTCAATTTCCTCGACGCTCCAGTCGGCGCCGATTTCTCGCAGGACGGCAGCACGGGTCTTCATCGGATCTCCTCACGGCAGGGCGAACGCGGAGAAGGTACCAGCGGCCCCACGTGTGGTCACGTTGAGATCGGTTCTCGGGCGTGGCTCACTTCGCCATCCAGTCGACCATCGCTGCCGCGATCGCCTCGCCCTGGTCGTCTTGGAGGAAGTGTCCGCCGGGCGTGAACTCCTGATGGGGCTGACCTTCCGCACCGGGTACCCGCTCGATGAACTCGTGATGCAGTTGGCCGAGCACGGGGTCCTCCGGGCACCACAGCGTGAGGAAGGGACGGTCGAACATCTCGAGCCCCTGCCATGCCTGGAGGTTCTCGTCGATGCCGTCGTGCTCGGGGGTGATGGGCACGAGGGTCGGGAAGACGACGGCACCGACCTTGTGATCGGAGGTGGGGAACGGTGCGTCGTAGGCGGCCTTCTCGTGATCGGTGAGTTCTCGACCCGTGACCGCTCGACCGAACAGGGCGCCGATGTCGTCGAGTTGGGATTCCTGGCTGTACGCCAGCCAGAAGTCGAAGCCGGGTCCGATCGATTCGCCGACCGGTAGGCCCGTGTTGCCGATGGCGACCCGAGCAAACCGCTCGGGCTGCAGTCCGACCAGTCGCAAGCCGGTGAGGCCACCCCAGTCCTGGGCGAAGAGGGTGCAGGGATCGTGGACGTTCGCGTCGAGGAAGAACTCGATGTTCGCGACGTGTTGGGCGTAGGTGTAGTACCCCGGGTCGGTCGGTTTGTCCGAGCGACCAAAGCCGATCAGGTCCGGAGCGAGCACCCGATACCCGGCGTCGAGCAGGGTGGGGATCATCCGACGGTAGAGGTAGCTCCAGGACGGCTCGCCGTGAAGCAGCACCACTGGATGGGCATCCTCGGGCCCCTCGTCGATGTAGGCCATCCGCAGGCCGTCGACCGACCCGTATTTTGGCTCGTACGGGAAGTCGTCGAGACCGACGAAGCGTTCGTCCGGGGTTCGGACGTAGGCGATCCCGTCCGGTGTGGTGTGGTGCGTCATGGGACCACGGTAGGCACGGCCTTTCGACGCAGGCCAAGAACCATCGCTACCGTGCGGCCATGAGCGATGAGATGAACGTCGTCAAGACCTCGCGAACTCCCGAGGAGTTGCGCGGCCGACTGCAGGCGTGGCTGGTCGCCACGACCGACGACCCCGACGCGGTGATCGGACCAGTGTCGTCACCGGAGTCGAACGGCATGTCAAGCGAATCGCTTTTCTTCGATGCCACGTGGAAGGAGGGCAGCGGCTCGTTCGTTGCTCGGGTCGCGCCCGCCGCAAGCGATGTCCCGGTCTTCCCGACGTACGACCTCCAGAAGCAGTACGACCTGATCGATCTCGTCGCCAAGCAGAGCAGCGTGCCGGTACCGGCGCTCGCCTGGATGGAGACCGATCCATCGCACCTCGACCAGCCGTTCTTCGTGATGCACAAGGTCGCTGGTCGGGTGCCACCCGACATCCCGCCCTACCCGATGGGTGGCTGGGTCCGCGATCTCGAACCAGCCGACCAGGTGGCGCTTCAGAAGGCGAGCGTCGCCGCGATGGCGGGCATCCACGGCATCGACATCGCCGACGGGAAAGCCGACTTCCTGGAATACGACTCCGCTCTCGGCGAGACGCCGCTGCGCCGCCATTTCGCCGTTGAGAAGGCCTACTACGAGTGGACCTGCGAGGGCGCAGAGCGGCGCTTCCCCACGATCGAGCGAGCGTTCGAGTGGGTAGAGGCCAACTGGCCGGCCGAGGAGCCCGAGTCGCGGATCTCCTGGGGCGACAGCCGTATCGGCAACATGATGTACGAGTCCGACGGGGTGAATCCGGTGGCCGTGCTCGACTGGGAGATGGCCTGCATCGCCCCGCGTGGCCTCGACGTCGGCTGGATGTGTTTCATGCACACATTCTTCGAGTTCGTGCTGCAGAAGTACGGGGTCGACACGATGCCGTCGATGCTGCGCCCCGAGGACGTGCGGGAGCAGTACGGCGAGGCCAGCGGTGTCGACGTGGGCGACCTGCGCTTCGAGATGGTCTACAACGCCGTTCGTCACGCCTCGATCATGAGCCGGGTGCACCACCGCTCGGTCCACTTCGGAACCGAGACATGGAGTGACGATCCCGACGATGCGTTCCGCTTCAAGGAGCTGCTCGAGGAGATGATCGCCGACTGAGCCTCAGGGGGTGGCGGTCATGCCGCCGTCGACGGGAAGCACGGCACCGGTGATCGCCGACGATGCCGGGCTGCACAGCCAGGCGATCGCCGCGGCGATCACGTCCGGGGCGATCAGTCGACCGAGTGGCTCTTGATGGCGGATGAACGCCTCCGAGGACTCGAGCCCGTAGATACGAGCCGACTCGTCGAGCCCGGCGGTGGTGGTCGAGCCGGGCGAGACGGCGTTGGCGGTTACCCCCGTGCCGGCAAGATCGGCGGCGAGCGATCGGGTGAAGCCGATGACACCGTGTTTGGCGGCGGCGTAGTGGCTCATGTGGCGCAGTCCCAGCGAGCCGGCGGCCGACGCAACGGTGACGATGCGGCCGTGCGGCGAAGCGAGGAGCGCAGGCACGGCGGCTCGGGCGGTGGCGAAAACGCCGGTCAGGTCGGTTCCGATGACGGCGTCCCACTCGGTGTCGTCGATCTCCCAGGCAGGTGACCCACCGGCGACGACCCCCGCTGCGCAGACGACGGCGTCGAGCCGCCCACGTGCGTCGGTGACCGAGGCGACAACCTCCGCCACTGCAGCGCCGACCGATACGTCGGCTTCGAAGGCGGCAGCGTTTCCGCCGGCGCCCGTCACGACGTCGGCGAGGTCGTCCGAGGAGGCCATCGGGTAGGCGATCGTCGGGTGAGGCGAACATCGGTCGACGGCGGCGACCCACCAGCCGTCGGCGACGAGGGCGGCGACGGTGGCCGCTCCGATCCCTCGTCCGGCTCCGGTGACAATCGCGACGGGCTGACTCATGCCTTCATGATTCCAGAAGGGCGACGACCTCGTGGACCCACCCGGCGAGGATCTCCTCACCTCGGGCCGGCGTGGCGTCGGTCGGATCACCGAGCACGCCGTTGGGCGAGACCGCGGCGACACCCCCGGTGCGGAGGTCGTCGAGGATCTCGCGCAGCGGTGCGGTGTTGCCGGGCTCGGCTCGGTCGAGCCGGACCCGTTGCGGGTCGATGGCGAGCATGACCGACGTCTCGATGGAGCCAGCGTGGGCGTCGGCGTCGTCGAGACGGGCGTGCCACACGCTGATCGGTCGACCTTCGTGCTCGCAGGTGACGGCGGCGGAACGTACGGCGTCGAGATTGCCGCCGTGGGCGTTGACGATGACGACCCGGTCGAACTCGGGACCGGCGGTGCGGACGATCTCCACGATCATCGCCGCCAACACCTCGGTGCCGATCGAGAGCGTTCCCGCGAAACCGGCGTGCTCGCCCGACGCTCCGATCGCAATCACTGGGGCGACGGCGGCGGCGGTGACTCGACCGGCTGCCGACTCAGCAACCGTGCGGGCGATGACCGTGTCGGTGTCGAGCGGCAGGTGCGGGCCGTGTTGCTCCGTGGCGCCAAGCGGCAGCACGAGGACGCGCCCCTCCCCTACGTCGGGGTTCGTGAGATCGCCGAGCCGAGCCACCGGGCGAGCGTAGGCGGGTTGTGTCCCGGCGTGATACCGAGCCGCAGACGGAGGCGGCGTAAACGTCAGCTGATCCGCGGCGGCGAAAAGCCGTCGGGCACGATGACGTGATCGGCCGTGAGGTCGTGGATCGAGCCGACCCCGATGCCGCGCATCGTGGCGTCGATGCCGCCTCGAATGACATCGAGCACGTTCTCGACGCCGGCGGTGCCGTTGGCGGCGAGGCCCCACAGGTACGCGCGGCCGATGAGGACTGCGTCGGCACCGAGGCACAGGGCCTTCACGACGTCGGAACCACGGCGGATACCACCGTCCATCACGACCTGGATGTCGTCGCCGACCGCTGCGGCGATCTCGGGCAGCACCCGGATCGAGGCGGGGGCGGAGTCGACATTGTTTCCGCCGTGGTTGGAAACCGAGATGGCGGTGACGCCGGCGTCGACGGCCCGCCGGGCTTCGTCGGCTCGGACGACGCCCTTGACCATGAACTCGCCATCCCACTGCGAGCGCAGCCAGGCCACGTCCTCCCAGGTCGGTGGAGGTGTCATCATCCAGGCTCCGTAGGCCTCGAAGAAGACCGGCGGCCTTGAGCCGTCGGTTACGAAGTTCGGCACGCCGAGTTTCGGGATGCTCCCGGATTTGATCCAGGACCACATGAACCTCGGTTTGCGGATCACCGCCGGGACCTGCGGAAGGAGTTCCTTGATCGTGAACGACTGCGGGATCTGGGGGCTGCCCCAGTCTCGGCCGTGGCTGAACGACCAGTCGAGGGTGAGGATCATGCCGACGGCACCGGCAGCCTTCGCCCGCTCCATGCGAGCGACCATCGAGTCCTTGTCGCCGGCCCAATAGATCTGGAAGAAGGTCTGGCCGTTGACCTCGATGACGTCCTCGATCGGCATCGACGCGAACGACGACAAGCCCATCGGGATGCCCCGGTTGGCAGCGGCTCGGGCCACGCCGACCTCGCCGTCAGGGTGGATGGCCTGGGCGCCGGTGGGCGAGATCATGACCGGCATCGACGACGGTTGACCCATGATCGTCGTGTCCATCTGCCGCTCGGCGGGCTGGCCGGCGGTGACGGGACGGAAGCCGAGCTCGTCGAAGGCGGAGGTGTTGTCGCGCATCGTGACGCCGGCCTCGGCCCCTGCGACGATCGCGCCGTAGGACGACGCGGGCAGACGCTTCTTCGCCCGTTGCTGGGCGATGGCGACGGTCTCGAACCATTGGTTGGCCACGGGGGAACCTCCGACGAATCAGCTGCCGAGGCTAACGGGCGGCCTCGACAGCCCCGCAATCCGGCGCCATCGCCGGCGCCGACCTGCGCTTCGGTGACTCGTGAAGGGGTCGGCGTGCCGGAGATCGGTAGGGTGTTCCCGATCCCAACCGTTCCTGAAGGAGCACCCCCAGCATGTCGTACAGCGACGTCGATCTTCGTCCGGCCATCCAGCTCGACGAAACCACCCGCGGCGATTTCGTCGTTCGCGTCTATCAGCACCTTCTGGGTGCCATCGTTGCTTTCGCCGGCATCGAAGCCGTTCTGCTCAACACCCCGTTCGCCGAAGGCCTGTACAAGTTCGTGCGTGGCAGCGGCTTCTCGTGGCTGCTCATTCTCGGCGGCTTCATGGTGGGCCAGTGGATCGTCGCCAACGCTGCCGCCGACCTGCTCAACCCGCAGCGTCAGTACGCCGCCCTGTTCGGCTCGGCCGGGCTCTACGCCATCCTCTTCGCGCCGATGCTGCACTATTTCTTCCGGGTCGCCGATGATGGCGCCACCTCGGTCGCCGCAGCCGGCCTGATCACGGCGGTCGCCTTCGCCGGCCTCACGATCGTCGCCGTCGTCACCCGCAAGGATCTCTCGTTCCTTCGGCCGATCGTGATGTACGGCTTCGTCGCTGCGCTCGCCCTGATCGTCGGCGCGATCATCTTCGGCCTCAGCCTCGGCGTGTGGTTCTCGGTCGGCATGGTTGCGCTCACGGGCGCGGCGATCCTCTACCAGACCCAGACGATCATCCGGGAGTTCCCAGTTGCCGCGCACGTCGCTGGCGCGCTTGCGCTCTTCAGCTCAGTGATGACGCTTTTCTGGTACATCCTCCAGCTCGTCGGCATCGCTCGCGACTGACCCTGGAAACGTCACGCCGATGAGCACCGGTGCACTCCTGGCGATCGATCTCGTCGCCGTCTTGCTGCTGGCCTTCGGGCTGTATTTCCCGCGCTACCAGCGGCGCGACATGGTCGTGGCGCTGCTGGGTATCAACATCGGTGTGATGGCGGTGGCTACCGCACTCGCCAACGCCGAGGTCAGCGCCGGGGTCGGGCTCGGCCTCTTCGGTGTGTTGTCGATCATCCGGATCCGCTCCGAGGAGCTCACCCAGCCCGAGGTGGTCTTCTACTTCGCTGCGATCGCCATAGGGGTCCTCGGCGGCATTCCCATCGAGCCGGCCTGGTACACCCCAGCCTTGATGACCGCATTGCTCGTGGCCCTCTTCATCGGTGACCATCCGGCGCTGTTTCGCGGCTTCGAGCAGCACCGGATGACGCTCAACGAGGTCTACACCGACCGGGCGGCGCTCGAGACCCGACTGAGCACCGAACTCGGCGGTTCGGTCAAGCGGATCGAGATCAAGAAGGTCGATCAGGTCCGCGGCACCACCACCGTGGACGTCCGCTACCGGCGTGGCTGATCGCCAGTGGCGGAGCCGGGCGCTGCTGCTCGCCGTCGCCCTCACCGCCGTTGCGTGCTCGTCCGACAAGACCGCGGAACCGGCCGGCGAAGCGCCTGCAGACTCCGAACCGGTCGTCGCCCCGCCCGAGATCGACGACAAGCCGACACCGTCGGCGTCGCCCTTCGCTGATCGCAGCACCGACGAACTGTTCGACCCTGCGTCGCTCCACACGTTCGAGTTCACCGTCGCCGAGAGCGACCTGCAATTCCTCGACAGCGACCCGACGGCGGAGGAGTACGTCCCCGCCACGATGACCTTCGAGGGCGAAACGATCGAGGTCGGTCTCCGCTACAAGGGATCGATCGGCGCGTTTGTGGGATGCGTCGATGGCCCCAACCTTTTCGACCCGAGTGGCGCCAAGAGCTGCACGAAGCTGTCGATGAAGGTGAAGATCAACTGGAACGACGGCGACGACGAGTTCTTTGGCGTGCGCAAACTCCAACTCCACTCGATGAATCTCGATCCGTCACAGCTCCGCGAGCGGGTCGGCTACCACCTGCTGCGAGAGATGGGGGTTGCTGCTCCTCGATCGACCCACGCCCGAGTGGTCGTCAACGGCAAGTTCGTCGGGTTGTTCGCGCTCACCGAGAACATCGATGGCCGCTTCACTCGGGCCAACTTCAACGACGGCACCGGCAACCTCTACAAAGAGGTCTGGCCCTTCACGGCGTCGGGAACCCTGACCGATGAGGCCGTCTACCTCGACAGCCTCCGAACCAACGAGGGCGATGAGGGGGTCAATGCGTCCCTGATCCGATCGTTCGCCGAGGAACTGTTGGCCTCGGACGATCCTGCGTCGGTCGTGCGCCGGTACATGGATGTCGAGCAGCTGATGAGCCAACTTGCCGTCGACCGCACCATCCGTCACGACGACGGCCCCTTCCACTGGTACTGCGACGACGGCACCGTTGCCCGCTGCGGCAACCACAACTTCTTCTTCTACGAGGACCCGACAGCGGGATCGATCACCATGATTCCGTGGGATCTCGACAACGCCTTCTCGAACATCCTCGGCGATGGCAACCCGGTTACCCCGATCCCGGACGGGCTCGGCGACATCACGGCCGACTGTGAGGTTTTCACCTACGGCGGGTTCGGCCTGACCCAGCGGTCAGCGTCGTGTGACCCGCTGTTCGCCGCCTGGGCGTCGATGGAGGACCACTATCTCGCCGCCGTTCAGCGGCTCCACGAAGGGCCGCTGCGCGCCGACCGTCTCGACCCGTTGATCGACACGTGGATTGCGCAGATCACCGCCGCCACCGTGGAGGCAGCGGAGACCCACGACGATGCCCTCGACCCACGGGACTGGGAAATGGCGCAGACCGAGTTCAGAAGGGCATTGGACTACGCCCGGTACTACCCGATCGGCGGCTGAGCCCGACCGAACCCAATGGCATACGAGTACCCCGACGTGACGGCTCGCCGGTTCAGCATTTGCGCAGGGTGTCGAGCACAGGGCGGCAGAGGAGGGTGTAGGTGTCGGCCATCGCCGGATCACGATGGTCTTCGTGCCCCTTCAGGCGGCGGGGGTCGGCAACGACCTTCATGAACTGGCGTCTACTCGGGAACTCGTTGAAACGGACCTGATCCCAGGTTCGGCCATCACCAACGATCGTCCCTTCGGCCTCGAACCACCCGGCGATCCGCGCGCCGTGTTCCTGTGCGACGTCGAAGGCCGCATCGTGGTAGCCCTCCATCCGCTCGCGGCCGCCCTCGTTCCACTTGATGACGTGGAGGACGTGCAGGACGCCATCTTCGTCGTTGGGAGGATGCTCGACGTCGTCCCAGGAGCTGCTTTCCTTCTCCAGCTCGCTCGTGTCGATGTCCATCGGCTGACAGCCGATCACGAAGGTCATCTCCATGCCGGCTTCCTTGTGGACGTGCTTGTCCTTGAAATCCGAGCGCTGCTGCATCTCGATGAACGAGCGGCGAGTCGGGTACTTCACGATCGCGACGCGGTCCCACTGTGTTCCGTCGCCGAGTGGCGTGGCGTCGACCTCGGCGACATAGACGATCTCGGCACCGACCGCCTTGAGCGGGCCGGTCGGGGTGTACTCGTCATCGGCGTCGCGTCCGGATCGTCCGCTGTCGGCGCCATCGCCGTAGTCGGCGACCTCCTTGTACTTCATGAGGTTGACCATCCAGACCGGGCCATCGTCAGCTGGGTCGGTGGTGGCGAGCTTGTGCCCGTATTCGTGGTCGATCGTGCCGTAGCTGGGCATGGCTGCTCCTCAACGAAGGTTTTGTCAGTGCGACTGCCACATCTTGCCAAGGGCTCGTCGATCAGCGCAACTTCTTGGTCTTCTCCGGTGGCGATGCGATGAACGGCAACGTCGTGCGTTCGGCGCTGCGTGCTCCCTCGACCGTCTCGACGGTGAGCAGGGTGTCGTTGGCGTCGAAGGGAACATCGATCATGGCGAAGGCGATGTTGCGATCAAGGCGGGGGGAATGCACGGCGTTCGTGACAAAACCGACCTTCGTGCTGGCGCTCGTCACGGGCCATCGATGCTCGTTGTTCTTCTGCAAGGCAGGGCCGTCGAGGAAGAGGCCGATCAGGCGTCGACGAACCCCTTCGTCGCGCACCTTCTCGAGCGCGGCCTTGCCAAGGAAATCGGTGTCCCATGCGATGAGTCGATCGAGACCAAGTTCGAGTGGGTTCTCGTCAGGGGTGATGTCGGACGCATAGTCGAGTACGCCGCCTTCGATGCGACGAATGCGGTTGGGTGAGCCGGGCGAGATGCCGTACGGCTTGCCGGCCGTCATCAGAATCTCCCAGAGTTCGCCACCGCTCGCTTCGCCGAGGAGATACACCTCGTAGCCGAGCTCGGAGCTGTAACCGGTACGCGAGATGACGACATCGATGCCGTCGACCGAGCTGCGCATCCACCAGTAGTAACGAAGGTCGAGGATCTCCTCGCCGAAGACGTCGACCATGATCTCGGCCGACCTCGGCCCCTGCAGCTGCATCGGGTACACGTGCGGGGTGGTGATCTCGACCTCGTGGCCAGAAAACGCCGAGACGCCCTTGGCCCAGAGGTACATGTCGGAGTCAGCGGTCGACAGCCAGAACCGGTCTTCAGCGATTCGCAGCATGACTGGGTCGTTGAGCACACCGCCGTCCTGGTTGGTGAGGAAGACGTACGCGCAGCGACCGGGCTCGATCGTGGTGATGTCGCGCGGCGTGAGCAGCTGCATGAACGCCTCAGCGTCGGGGCCGGCGATCTCTACGCATTTCTGCACGCCGACGTCCCACAGCGATGCCCGCTCCAGCACGTTCCAGTATTCGTTGACCGGCGAGTCGTAGCCGACCGGCATCCACATCCCGTTGTACGGATGGAACTCGGTGGCGCCGTACTCGACAGCCTTTTCGAAGAACGGCGACTTCTTGATGCGCGGGTTGAGACCGTGAGCCTTCATGACGTGAGCCTACGGCTGGGGTCGAACCGGCGTCGGTGGTCAGCCTGCAGCGGTGGCGCTTCAGCTGACGGGTTTGCGGCCGAGCACGACGGTGGTGCGGCTGTGATCCTTGCTCACGGCGGCACGGGCGACGGAATCCATCGCCTCCTCGCCGTGACCGAGCACGCATTCCGGGTCGGGGCCGTCGAGCGGGATGCCCGTGAAGAACTTGGCCGCCATACAGCCGCCCTGGCACGCATCGAAGTGGCCACAGCTCGCGCATGCGCCCGCCGACTGCGGCTCGCGCAGTTCGGTGAACAGGTCGCTCTCCTGCCACACCTTCTGGAAGCCGCCTTCGTCGCGCACGGAACCAGCGAGGAACTCGTCGTGCAGCACGAACGGACAGGCGTAGACGTCGCCCACCGGATCGATCAGGCACACGACACGGCCGGCGCCGCACAGGTTGAGGCCGGGCAGCGCCTCGCCAAGCGCCGACAGATGGAAGAACGAATCGCCGGTGAGCACGTCGGGGTGATCCATGAGCCAGTGGTAGAGCTCACGTTGCTGTTGGTCGGTGGGATGGAGCGCTTCCCACGAGTCGGCGCCACGGCCCGACGGGCGAAAGCGGGTCAGTCGGAGCTGGGCGCCGTAGTGGTCGGCCATCGCCTTGAACTCGTCGACCTGCGGGATGTTGTGGCGGGTCATCACCACCGAGATCTTGAAACCCTCGAACCCGGCGGCCTGGAGGTGCTCCATCGCCTGAATGGCCGTGGCGAACGAACCTTCACCGCGAACATGATCATTGGTGTCGGCGTCGGCGCCGTCGATCGAGATCTGCACATCGACGTAGTCCGACTCGGCGAGCTGCTCCGCGACCTCGGCATCGATGCCAGAACCGTTGGTGGAGAACTTCACGCCGACGCCGTGGTTGACGGCGTAGCGGACGAGATGCCAGAAGTCCTTGCGGATCGTGGGTTCGCCACCACCGATGTTGATGTAGAAGACCTGCATCCGTTGCAGTTCGTCGATGACGGCCTCGCACTCCTCGGTCGTGAGTTCGCGAGGGTCACGGCGACCCGACGACGACAGGCAGTGCACGCACTGCAGGTTGCAGGCGTAGGTGAGTTCCCACGTGAGACAGATCGGGGCATCAAGCCCCCGCTTCATCTGTTCGGCGAGACCGGATTGCTTCACCGGCGACAGGACGAGGTTGTCGGGGCGGGGTTCTTCGATCAAGGTCATGCGGCAGCCCCTTCGTGCGCATCACGCGCATCGGGGACAAGGAAGTCAGAGGTGGCGAGCGAGGCAAGGGCTCGTTCGAAGCTGGGCCAGCGACGAGGATCGATCCCGGCGGCGTCGAAGGCGGCATGCACGGAGTCGTGGTCGGCGAGCGACTCGACGAGCGTGACGAGTTCCTTGGCGCGCAGGAAGTTCAGGCGTCGATTGCCGTAGTGGTACGCGAGTGCCCCGAAGGGTTCGGGTCGCAGCGCCACCTGCTCGTGCAAGCGGTACGCCCGATCGGCGTCGAAAGCAGCAGCGGTCACGAACGCCGGATCAGTAGACGCCGCACATGCCGTCGATGGAGATCTCCTCGACGAGCAGTTCTTCCTCGACGAGTTCCGTATCGTCGCCCGCCGGGGCCTCGACGGCGTCGGTGTCGGTTGCGTCGATGAGCTCGGTCGGCTCCATGGGTCCTCCTCAAGGTGGTGCGTCGCCCACTGTAGGCGGCGAACCTGGCGAGCGGCGATTCGCCTACGCGGTCGGGACGCCTTTCTGGACAAGCTCAGCAAAGCGGCGCGGGGCGTTGGCGATCATCGACATCGCGATGCTGCGTTTCGGCAGTCGGACGTGGCTGCGTTCCTTCTCGATTGCGGTGGCGATCGCCGACGCGACCTCGTCGACCGCCATGATGCGGGCGAGTCCGAGGCGCTTGTAGCGATCGAAGCTGGCCCTCACGAAGTCGTTGCTGCGCAGATCATCGAGCATGTCGGTCTGCACGAACCCGATCTCCACCACCGTCACCCCCACTCCGGTTCCAGCGAGTTCGGTCTTGAGGGAGCGAGAGAACGACGAGAGCCCGGCCTTCGACGCCGAATAGGTCGCCCAACCCGGCGAACTCACGACCGACGCCATGGACGAGATGTTGACGATGCGCCCACTCTCCCGTTCGAGCATGTGGGGTAGGACATGGCGGGCGAGCGTGATCGGCACCTCGAGGTTGACGCCGATGACGGCGCGAAGGTCGTCGGGATCCTGCTCAGCGACCTGACCGACGATCTCAATGCCGGCGTTGTTGATGAGGACGTCGATCGGTCCGTGGGTTAAGGCCTCGTCGATGACACGGTCGGCCACGACAGGGTCGTTGAGATCGCCGACGACCGGGATTATGTCGAGCTCCTCGACAGCGGCGGCGATCGACGCCTCACTGCGGGCCGTCCCGATGATCGTCGCGCCCTGTGCATGGAGCGTGCGGGCGATCTCCAGACCGATGCCTCGAGACGCACCGGTGATCAGAACACGAGCAGCAGACAGATCCATCCGCCGACGGTAGCGTTCGCGCCCGATGGGAGACACCGCAACAACCCGTTGGCAGGTCACGCCCGATCTTCCGCTGCGACCGGCTGCCTTCTACCGCACGCTGAATCCGGTCGAGATCGGCATGCATCTGATGCGCACGTGGTCGCCTCTGGGCACGCGGGCGTTCATGTTGATCGTCGCGTGGGGGATCTGGGAGTTCGCTGCACCCGATCTCACCAGAGCCGAGTCGTTCGCCGTTGGCTGGATGGCACAGATCTGGCTTCGCAACATCGTTCTCGTCGCCGTCGTCGCCGGCGCACTGCACTGGTGGCTGTGGATGCGGATGGCGCAGCAGGACCTCCGCTACGACACCCGGCCGATGGGCAAGAACAAGCGCCTCTTCCTCTTCGACGATCAGGTGAAGGACAACCTCGCCTTGACCCTCGTGTCGGCGATGCTCATCGGCACGCTGTGGGAGTCCGTCGGCTGGTGGGCCTACGCCAACGACATCGCCCCGATGATCACCTGGGACGAAAACCCCATCTGGTTCGTTGCGCTCTTCCTGCTCGTTCCGGTGTGGTCGATCGCGTACTTCTCGGTGACGCACTGGCTGCTTCACCGAGGCCCCGCCTACACCCACGTGCACTCGTGGCACCACAAGAACGTCAACGTCGGGCCGTGGTCAGGCCTTGCGATGCACCCACTCGAACACGTCGTCCTCTATGCGGATGTGCTGCTGTTCCTGGTGCTGCCGGCACATCCGGTGCACTTCCTGTTCGCGATGATGCATCACTCCCTTGGCGCGCCCATGAGCCACACCGGTCACGACGCCCTGCGGCTCCCCGGTGGCTACCGCTTCGAGTTGGGAGACTTCTTCCACCAACTTCACCACCGCTTCATCGAGTGCAACTACGGCGGGCCGGAGTCACCGCTCGATACCGCGATCAACGCCTGGCACGACGGCACCGAAGAGGGCGAACAGGCCACGGCTGCCCGTCGACGGCGGCTGTCGGCGGCGAAGCGAGCTCGCTGAGCCTGCGCTACGTGGCGTCGAAAATGACGTCGTCGACGAGAGAGAACCTGCACACCAGGCTCCTCGCCCCTGCACCGCTCCGCATTCACCCGGAGCGCAAGCCGGGTTTACACTCTCCCGATGGCGGCCGAGTCTCTCCATCCCGTGCAACGTCCGGGACGCCACGTCGAACTCGTTCTGCGCTTTCCGAGCCTGTCGGAGGCGCTCGTCGCGCTCGCCGACGACCCGTCGATCATTCCGGTCGCCGGCGGCACCGACCTCCTGCTCGACTTGCACCGTGGCGGCCCTGGCGAGCCGGTGACGCTTCTCGATCTGACCCCAATCCGCGAACTGCGAGGGATCACCATCGCCGACGGCATCGTCCGGCTCGGTGCACTCACGACCCACAACGACGTCGCTGGGCATCCCGAGCTTCCGGTGGTTGCGCTCCCGCTCGCCCAGGCCTGCCTGGAGATCGGGTCGCCACAGCTCCGCAACCGGGCCACGATCGCCGGCAACATCGCCACCGCAAGCCCGGCCAACGACACGATTTCGGCGCTGCTCGCGCTCGACGCGATGGTCGTCATCGCGAGCAACGGCGCCGAACGTACGGTGCGTCTCGACGACTTCTTCACCGGCTTCCGTTCGACCGTCCTGCAACCAGGAGAGCTCATCACGGCGATCGAGTTCCCGACACTCGGTGACTCCGAGTCGGGGATCTGGGCCAAGCTCGGCAACCGCGCCGCCCAGGCCATCTCGGTCGTTCATCTCGGGATCGTCGTAGACCGCGCCGACGACGGCGTCGTGCGTGACGCTCGCATCGCGATCGGTTCGGTCGCCGCTCGCGTCGAGGTGCTCCACGACGCCGCAGCGGCGCTCATCGGTCGAGCGCTCGACGACACGTCGATCGCTGCGTGCGCCGAGGTCGCGGCCGCAGCCGTGACACCGCTCGACGATGTACGCGCGACCGCCGCCTACCGCTCTGCACTCATCCCGACCCTTGTCCGTCGGTCGCTCGACGCCGTTCGCACCGGTGCCACCGACCATCAGTGGCCGGGTCGGGTGCCGTGCCTGGTCGGCGATATGCCGCCCGGCACCAGCGAGCGGCGGGCAGTCGACGACAACTCCGAGATTCAGGTGATGCTCAACGGAGCGCCGGTGAGTGGCGGGCATGCCGCCTCGGCCACCCTGCTCGACTGGTTGCGCGACGAGGCCGGACTGACAGGAACCAAGGAGGGGTGCGCCGAGGGCGAGTGCGGCGCCTGCACCGTGCAGCTTGATGGTGATGCCGTCATGGCATGCCTCGTGCCGGCCGCTCAGGTCGACGGCCACAGCGTTGCGACGGTCGAGAGCATGGCCGACCCCGATGGCACGCCGCACGCAATCCAGCAGGCGTTCGTCGACGAGTTTGCGGTGCAGTGCGGGTTCTGTATCCCCGGCTTCATCGTGGCGTCGGCCAGCCTCCTGGGCGAGATCCACGATCCAACCGACGACGACATCCGGCTCGGGCTCTCCGGCAACCTGTGCCGTTGCACCGGGTATTACCCGATCATGCAGGCGGTCCGCCGGGCCAGTGTCGTACCGGTCGAACTCGACGAGAGCGTGTTCGGATGAGCGTCGGCCAGTCCCCGCTCCGCCACGACGCCGCCGCCAAGACCGACGGGTCGATCGAATACGCAGGCGATGCCGTTCCGGCCGGAGCATTGCACGCCGTTGTTGTCTTCTCGGGCCGGGCTCACGCCCGGATGCTGTCGATGTCGACCGATGTGGCGCTTGCAGTGCCCGGCGTCGTCGACATCATCACCGCCGCCGACGCGCCCGTGAACGAGTACGGCCTCACGATGCGCGACCAGCCGGCGCTCGTGGGGGTCGACCACACGGGTGCAGCCGCCGTCGACGCTGCGGTCAGCCGCTGGGAAGCAGATCAGATCGCCGTCGTGATCGCCGAGACGCGCACCGCCGCCACCGCCGGCGCGGCGGCGATCGAGGTCGAGTGGGAGGACCTTCCGCTCGTCGACACCATCGACGCTGCGCTCGCTCCCGGGGCCCCACTGGTCCACCCAGAGAACAGGCTCGACACCAACGCCTACCACCACCTTCGAATCCGCAAGGGTGATCCCGACTTCGGCTTCGCCTTGGCCTACGCCGTCGTCGACGAGGTGTACGAGGTCCCGCATCAGGAACACGCCTACCTCCAACCTGAGGCGGGCACCGCCTACATCGACGAAGAGGGCCGGGTCACGATCGAGATCGGTGGCCAGTGGACCTCGGAGGATCGCGAACAGGTCGCTCACGTTCTCGGGCTGCCCGAGGATCGGGTCCGGATCATCTACAAGGCGATCGGTGGTGCGTTCGGCGGCAAGGAGGACATGTCGATCCAGATCGCCCTTGGTCTGGCCGCGATGCGCCTCGCCGAGCGCGGTGAGCACCGCCCGATCCACTGCCGGTGGTCACGGGAGGAATCGATCGTCGGCCATCACAAGCGGCACCGGGGCCGTATCCGCATCCGCCTGGGGGCGACCCACGACGGCACGATCACGGCACTCGAGGCCGACGTCGACCTCGACGCCGGTGCGTACAACTACACGTCCAACAAGGTGCTCGGGAACGCCCATCTGTCGGTCGCCGGTGCGTACCGCATCCCGCATGCCCGGATCGACAGCCGGGCGATCTACACCACCACCGTGCCCGGCGGCGCCTTCCGCGGCTTCGGTGGGCCGCAGGGCCACTTCGCGATCGAGTCGGCGGTCAACCGGCTTGCCGCCGAACTCGGGATCGATCCGGTCGAGATGCGTCTTCGCAACGCCCTCGTCGACGGCGACGACGGCATCACCCAGACCGTCATGCCCGAGGGGGTGAGCATGCGCGAAGTCATCACGGCGTGCTCCCTGCAGGCCGAACTCGACGAGGCACTCCCCGACCCTGAGCCCTTCTCCCCGATCGCGTCGCTGCCCTCGGCCACGACCTCGCTGCGCAAGGGACGCGGGTTCGCCGCCGGGTTCAAGAACATCGGCTTCTCGTTCGGTTTTCCCGAACGCTGCGAGGCTGAGATCGTCCTGCACGGGGACCCCGATGACGAGGCTCCGACCAGTGCCGAACTTTTCCACGGTGGCGCCGAGGTCGGGCAGGGCGCTCATCTCGCCATGCGTCAGATGGCGTCCGAAGCCACGGGCGTCGCGCTCGATGACATCCACGGGCACTTCTCGGACACCGCCACCTCGGGCGACCCCGGCTCGGCGTCTGCGAGTCGTCTTACGTTCATGGCCGGCAATTCGATTCTCGGTGCCGCCGAGGAGGCCGAGAAGGCGTGGCGCGAGGGCGATCGGCCCGCTCGTGGCTTCTTCCGGTATACGCCGCCGCCCACCGAGGCGCTCGATCCCGAGACCGGCGCCGGTGCGCCGAACTTTTGCTACGGCTACATGGCGCAGTGCATCGAGGTCACCGTCGATGTCGATACCGGCCACATCCGTGTCGACCGGGTCACGTCGACCCACGACGTCGGCAAGGCGATCAACCCTGCGCTTGTGCGCGGCCAGATCGAGGGGGCTGTCGTTCAGGCGCACGGCTACGCAATGAGCGAGGACCTCCAGCTCGCCGACGGCTTCATCACGAACCCTCGGTTCTCGGGGTATCTGATTCCCGGCATCGGCGACATTCCGATGCAGGTCGACAGCCAGATCCTCGAGCTCGCTGATCCGCTCGGCCCGTTCGGCGCCCGCGGCGTGGCCGAGATGCCGTTCATCACGTATGCGCCGGCGCTCACTGCGGCGGTGTACGACGCCACCGGCGTGTGGTTCGACACGTTCCCGCTCACCCCGAGCCGGGTACTCGCGGGGCTCCGGGCCGCGGAGGAGTAGCGCGGCGGTAACGCCCTCTCTGGCGTCGACGCGTACTGTCGGCTCATGAGGGACGAACAGCACCGAGACGACGTGGTCACCGGCAGGGCGTGGGCGGACTTTTGCGATGCCTTGAAATCGGCCGGCGATCTCATCACGGCGAACAGCACCGATGACCTCGATCGCATCGAGGGTTTCCGCTATCTGAGCCGGCTGGCCCGCGGTGGGCTCACGGCGTTCATCGAGAACGGCGACAGGGTTCGGCCCTTCATCCTGCCGATCCCGTTCAACCTGAAGATCGGTTGTGACAACCCCGACGCCGACTATCGCAATGTCGGGGTCGACCCTCGATACGACTACCGCATTACGGGCACGCGAGGCACGGTCAACTTCCTCAGCATCGGCGCGTATTCGGGCGGCTACGGAACGAACTCAGCGACACCGGGTGCACAGGGGAACATCACCGACAACGACCCGGACCAGGACCGGCCGATCGACATCATCGCCAGCGTCGAACCGCCGAAACTCGCACCCGGCCAGCAGTGGCTGGAGATGTCTCCGGCGACGACGGTGATCATCGTCCGGAACTTTTTCCTCGACCGGGAGCACGAACGATCGTCGGAGCTCGAGATTGAGTGCCTGAATCCGCCAACCGAGCACCCCGGCGCGCTGTCGGCCGACGAGTTTGCCACCGGACTCGCGATGAGCGGCTTCTATGTCCACGGCATCGTGCAGCGCTTCCTCGACTGGCTGGTGATGTTCCGCGAGAACCCGAACACGCTCGAGTTTCTGCCCCAAGACGACGGCCCGGGCGGCTGGGGCGACCCGAATCAACTTTTCCGTCACGGCTGCTGGGATCTTCCCGAGGGCAAGGCGTTCCTCATCACCGTGCCGGCGATCGATGCCTTCTATTGGAACTTCCAGCTCAACAACATGTGGGAGGAGTCGCTCGACTACCGACGCTTCCCCGTCACGGTCAACAAACACACCGCCCGCTACGAGGTCGACGGCACGGTCCGAATCGTCGTGAGCCGCACCGATCCGGGCTGGGGCAACTGGATCTCGACTGCCCACCACGATCACGGCACCTGGGGGCTGCGTTACAACCAGGTCGTCGAGGACATCCCGCCGACGATCGAACTCATCGACGTCTGAGCATCATCGCCCCGGCCACTCGGGCGGTCGGCGCTCGAAGAACGCGGCGAGCCCTTCCTCGCGATCTTCGCTCGTGAGGATCGTGTTCAGCGCTGCTTCGGTGACGGCCCAGCCGGCCGCATCGTCGGCCTCTGTGATTGCGTCGAGCGCCGTGAGCGTGGCGCGGATCGATGTCGGCGCATTGTGTTCGATCCGTTCAGCGAGCGCGATGGCCTCGGCGACGGTCGTACCCGGCTCGACGACCCGGTTGACAACACCCAGGTCGGCCAGGCGCTGTGCCGACACCGGATCTCCGGTCAGCAACATCTCCCTCGCCACGTTCAGGGGCAACGCCCGGGGCACTCGGAACAGGCCTGCACTCGTTGCGACGAGACCCCGCCGCACTTCGGGCAGTCCGAACGTGGCCGTCGTGGACGCCACGATCAGGTGGCAGGCGAGCGCGATCTCGAATCCACCTCCGAAGGCCGAGCCTTCGACTGCGGCGATGATCGGCGTGGTCGAGCGCCGCCGGATGATGCCGTACTCCCCGCCCCGGTCGGTCGGCGTGCCGGACCCTTCCGCAATGTCGGTGCCTGCGCAGAAAACCGTCGGTCCGCCGGCGATCACGATCGCTCGGACGGCGGGGTCATCCTCGCCGGCGTCGAGCGCAGCGCTGATCGATTCGGTCATTTCGCCGTTGATGGCGTTGCGCTTCTCGTCGCGGTCGAGCTGGACGACGAGCACGCCACCGTGGCGTTCGGTCTTGACGGACATGCGCCGACGGTAGTCCTCCCGTGCGGAGCCCGAGCGCCTCACGATCTCGCCGCCCGACGCAAACGGCGAGAAGCCGAGGGGGATCTGACGACTCAGTCGGTCGGTTGGAAGCGACGAGCAGCCGCGGCATGCGCTGCGAGCTTTTCGTCGAGGTCCGGCGCGACGAGCAGGCCCGACTCGACGACCAGGCGACCGGCGACGACCGTGTGCCAGGCCGAGTGGGGGCCGGTTCGCAGCCAGCCCTCGATGAGGTCGTCGAGCACACCCGCGAAGATCGGGCCGTCGAGTTTCCAGACGGCAACGTCGCCGACCGCCCCGACCGACAGCTCGCCGATCTCGCCGATGCGGCCAAGGCAACCGGCACCGCCGCGGGTGGAGATCTCCAGGGCGGTTCGAGCATCCATTGCGTCGGCGCCGCTCTTCAACTTGCCCTGCAGCATGGCAAGGCGAGCCTCCTGCCACAGCGAGGCGGAGTCGGCTGACGAGGATCCGTCGCAGCCGAGACCGACGTGACAGCCTGCGTGACGAAGATCGACGACGGGGGCGATGCCCGACGACAGGATCATGTTCGAGCTCGGGCAGTGGGCGATCCCGACGCCCGCAGCGCCGAGCCGGGCGACTTCGTCTGGGTTCGGCATGACGACATGAGCACCCCAACTGCGATCCGACATCCAGCCGCAGTGCTCGTAGTAGTCGACGGGCCGCATGCCGAAGGTGGCGATGGCGTACTCGTCGTCCTCGCTGTTCTCGGCAAGGTGGGTGTGCAGGCGGACGTCGAGGCGTTCGGCGAGTTCGGCGCTGCGGGTCATGAGGTCTTCGCTCACCGAGAACGGCGAGCAGGGGGCGAGCGCGACCCGGACCATCGCGCCGTGGCTGCGGTCGTGATGGCGTTCCACCGCCCGTTGGGACTCGGCGAGGATGTCGTCTTCGTCGCGCACGGCGTCGTCGGGGGGGAGTCCGCCGTCGCTTTCCCCCACCGACATCGACGCATAGGTCGGGTGGAAGCGCATGCCGAGATCGACTGCGGCCCGGATCTCCGCACCGAGCAGGTCGCCCGCCCGCACCGGATGGAGATAGTGGTGATCCGAGGAGGTGGTGCAGCCGGAGAGCGCGAGTTCGGCGAGTCCGACCCAGGCGGCGAGGTACTCGGCTTCCTCGTCGATCGCCGCAGTCCACAGCGGGTAGAGCGATTGCAGCCACCCGAAGAGCGGTGCGCTCGTCATCGGCGGGTAGGCGCGGGTGAGGTTCTGGAACAGGTGGTGGTGGGTGTTGACCAGGCCCGGGGTGACGAGGCAGCCACCGGCGTCGATGATGCGTTCGGCATCGGGCATCGGGGCGGTCGAGCCCCCGACGCCGGAGATCAACCCGTCGGTGATCGCCACCCAGCCTCCGGCGAGCTCGCGACGGTCGTCGTCGACCGTGGCCACGAGGGCAGCTCCATGAATCAGGAGGTCGGCGCGAATCGGCAGGTCAGTCATCGTCGTTGTGGATGGCGTTCAGGTAGTTGTAGATCGTGATGCGGCTGACCCCCATCATCTCACCGACCGATTCGACCGCCTTGCGGAGCAGGAAGGCCCCCCGCTGATCGAGGATCCGGACGGCGGCCTGCTTCTGCTCGCGGCTGAGTTCGGCCAGCGGCGCACCGAGCTGCTCCTCGACTGCGGCGACCATCTGGGCGAGAACATCGTGGAGGTCACCGAAGCGGGTGGTGGCCGGGCTCTCCCCCAATCGCACCTGCACGGCGGTCGCCCCATGCTGGAGGGCGGCCTGGCTCATCGACTCGACCGCGGCCGTAACCGTGTCGGTCGGGCCGACGATCACCGTGGCGAACGGCCCCATCTCCGGCTCGAGACCGTGGGAGCGGCAGGCCTCCAGCGCCATCGTGACGTGGTGGCCGGGCGCGCCTTCGACGAATGGCTCGACCAGGAACTCAGCCCGGATGTCGGCGGTTGCGCTGGTAGCCATGGCTTTGACAGTTTGTTAACTTCGCCCCGTTATGGCAACCCTCTCGAGCGACCTCCGCATCGATATCGACCGGCTCAGCGATCGGCTGGCGGCATTGGCCGAGATCGGCGCGATCGAGGGCACCGCGGGGTGCGCTCGCCTCGCCCTGACCGATGAGGACAAAGCCGGTCGCGATCTGGTCGTGTCGTGGATGCGTGATCTTGACCTCACGATCACCGTCGACAGCATCGGCAACGTCGTCGGCGTCATGGATGGCGAGCACGACGGTCAACCCGTCATGACGGGCTCCCACATCGACACCGTGCGCACCGGTGGACGCTACGACGGCAATCTGGGCGTACTGGCTGGGCTTGAGGTGATCGAAACGCTTCGGTCCGCCGGCATCACCCCGCCAAGAGGCCTTGCTGTTGCGTTCTTCACCGACGAGGAGGGGGCCCGCTTCCCGCCCGACATGCTCGGCAGCCTCGTCTACGTCGGCGGCATGAGCGTCGAGGAGGCCCACGCGATCGAGGGCATCGACGGCGCCACCGTCGGGGGCGAACTCGACCGCATCGGCTATCTCGGGCCTGCCCCACTCCCCGCCCCGGCGCCGCACGCGTTCGTCGAACTCCATGTCGAGCAGGGCCCGGTGCTGGAGGCCGAGGAGCTGACCATCGGAGCAGTCACCGGCGTCCAAGGCATTAGCTGGACCGAAGTGAGCGTGACCGGCCAGTCCAACCACGCCGGCACTACCCCGATGGCGTTGCGCAAGGATCCCGCCGTCGTTGCCTTCCGGACGGCGGCATTCGTTCGCGAACTGGCCGATGAACTCGGGGCCCCGCAGGTCGCAACCGTCGGCCGCATGCATCTGCATCCCAACCTGGTCAACGTCGTGCCTGCCACTGCCGACTTCACGATCGATCTGCGCCACACCGACAACGATGTGCTCCTCGATGCCGAACGCCGAACCCACGAGTTTCTGCTCGAGGCGGCAGCTGCGGAGGGCTGCACGGTCGCGACGAAGAGCCTGGCCCGCTTCGATCCGGTCGAGTTCGACGATTCGGTCGTCGCCTGCGTCGAACAGGCGGCCCTCACCCAGGGCCACACTGTGCGCCGCATGCCGTCCGGCGCCGGCCACGACGCGCAGATGCTGGCCCGTGTCTGTCCGACCGGGATGATCTTCGTGCCATCGGTGAACGGGCTGAGTCACAACCCGGCCGAGTACACCAGCCCGACCGATCTCGAGGCGGGCGCCAACGTCCTGCTCCAGGTCATGCTCGAATTGGCGGCGACATGAGCGCAACCCCGCTGGATCCCGACGCTGCAGCGGGGGGCGCCCACGAGCCGCCACCACCGCGACGCCTCGTCGTCTCCGCCGGGCAGCTCGGCCCGATCCGCCGCGACGAACCACGCGAATCGGTCGTCAACCGCCTGATCCGTCTGCTCGAGCAGGCCCACAGCGAGGGCGCCGAACTGATCGCCTTCCCAGAACTCGCACTCACGACCTTCTTCCCCCGCTGGTACGTCGAGGGCGATCCCGAGCTCGATCTCGACTCGTTCTACGAGACCGAGATGCCCGGGCCCGAGACCAAGCGCCTTTTCGCGCGAGCCGCCGAACTCGGGGTGGGGTTCTGCCTCGGGTACGCCGAACTCACCCCCGATGGGCGTCGCTTCAACACCCAGATCCTTGTTGAACGCGACGGTTCGATCGTCGGCTCGTACCACAAGGTCCATCTGCCCGGTCATCGTGAACATGAGCCGTGGCGGGAGTTCCAGCATCTCGAACGCCGCTACTTCGAACCCGGCGATTCGTTCGATACGTGGAACGCGTTCGGCGGCGTCGTCGGCATGGCCACCTGCAACGACCGCCGTTGGCCGGAGACCTACCGGGTACTCGCGTTGAACGGTGCCGAGCTGATCCTGATCGGTTACAACACGCCGAAGCACTACGCGCCCGACCCAAGCCAGGATCCGCTCCAGGGCTTCCACAATCGGCTCGTGATGCAGGCCGGGGCGTACCAGAACGGCTGTTACGTGGTCGGCACCGCAAAGGGCGGGGACGAAGAGGGCGTGCCATCGCTCGCTGAGAGCTGCATCATCGCCCCGAGCGGTGAGATCATCGTCGGCTGCCACACCGAAGCCGACGAGGTCGTCACCGCCGAGATCGATCTCAGCCTCACCACCAAGTATCGGGAGACGCTGTTCGACTTCGAGCGATACCGGCGTCCTGAAACGTACGGTCCGATCACCGCCCAGAAGGGCGCCACGCCCCCAACCTCACCGGAGGTCAGCCATGGCTGAGTTCACCGTTAATGGCCAGACCGTCTCGGTCGGCGATCACCACGATCATCTGCTTGCGGCCCTGCGCGACGAGTTGCGGATCACCTCGCCGAAGGACGGCTGTTCACCATCGGGCCAGTGCGGGTGCTGCACGGTGTTGATCGACGGCAAGGCGCGCATCTCGTGCCAGACCTCGCTCGAAAAGGCGGCTGGCGCCGAGATCACCACGCTCGAGGGTGTCGACGAGGCCGAGCGGCAGCGGATGGCCGACACGTTCGCCGCCCACGGCGCTCTGCAGTGCGGCTTCTGTACGCCTGGCATCGTGATGCGCACCGTCGCGTTGCTCGGCCGCGACAAGGAAACCACCCGCGACGACGCCGCCCGCCATCTCGGTGCTCATCTGTGCCGTTGCACCGGCTATGTGAAGATCCTCGACGCCGTCGAGTCGCTTGCCGCCGGCGAGACCCCGGTTGCCATCACGGAGGGCGGGGTCGGCGGACGCGGCGTGAAGTACGAGGGTCAGGAGCTCTCGCTCGGCGACCGTGGCTTCATCGACGACATGGAGCCCGAGGGCTGTCTGCACGGAGCGGTTGTCCTCAGCGAACACGCTCGCGCCGACATCGTGGCGATCGATCCGGCCGATGCGCTCGCGATGCCCGGCGTGATTGCTGTGCTCACCGCCGATGATGTCCCCGGCGAGCTGCGCAGCGGGCTGATTCACAAGGACTGGCCGGCCTTCATCCCGGTCGGCGGCCGTACCTCCTATCTCGGCGATGTGGTGGCGCTTGTCGTGGCCGAAACCCGTGCCCAGGCTCGGGCTGCCACGTCGGCGGTCTCCGTGACCTACGACGTGCATGAGCCACTCACCGATCCGGCGGCGGCGCTGGCCTCCGACGAAGATGCCGTCTGGACCCTCTCGGGCAATGAGCTCAGCCGGTCCACGTACGTCCGCGGCGACGTCGACGAGGCGCTCGCCCGATCGGCCCACGTGGCCCGGCAAACCTTCCAGACGCAGCGCATCGACCATGCGTTCCTCGAGCCCGAATCGACACTTGCGGTTCCGACCATCGGCGCCGACGGGTCGACGGAATCGCTGTACGTGTATTCCGGCGGCCAGGGCGTATGGGACGACCGCAACGACATCGCCCGGATGCTCGACGTCAGCACCGAACAGGTCACCGTCGAACTCGTGTCGAACGGCGGTGCATTCGGCGGCAAAGAGGACATGTCGAACCAGGGCCAGACCGCCCTCGCCGCCTGGCTGCTCGGTCGTCCGGTGAAGACCACCTTCTCGCGCGAAGAGTCGTTCCTCGTACACACGAAACGCCACCCGATCCGCATGGAGTACGAGGTCGGCTGCGATGCCGACGGCAAGCTCCTCGCCGTCAAGGCCCGCATGATCGGCGACTCAGGTCCGTACGCCTCGGTGGGCATGAAGGTGCTGGAGCGGGCCGCCGGTCACGCAAGCGGGCCGTACGTCACCGAGACGATCGACATCGACGCCGTTGCGGTGCGCACCAACAACTCGGTGTGCGGGGCGTTTCGCGGTTTCGGCGCCAACCAGGCCCAGTTCGCGATGGAGGGCATGATGGATCGGCTCGCCGAGATGGCCGGGATCTCGGGGTGGGAGATCCGTAGTCGCAATGTCGTCGAGCCCGGCGTGGTGTGGGGGCCCGGCCAGGTCATGGACGACGGCTGCCTCGGTGCCCGAGCCTGTCTCGACGCCGTGAAACCGGCATGGGATGCGGCGGTCGCTGCCGGGAATCCCGTCGGCATGGGGCTCGGCCTGAAGAACTCCGGTCTCGGAAACGGCGCCAACGAGGTCAGTCGTTCGACCGTGCGGTTCGATCCCGACGGCACGATCGAGGTCCGACACTGCTGGACCGAGATGGGTCAGGGCATCCACACCGTCGCCCGCCAGGTTGCTGTCGAGGAACTCGGTGTCGAACCCGATCGCATCAAGGTCGTCGTCGACACCACCCGCGAGCTCGGCGCCGGTCAGACCACCGGCAGTCGTGGCACGGTCATGGGCGCCGGGTCGGTCGCCGATGCCTGCCGAAACGCGATGGCGGGCGGCTGCGAGGAGGACGTCGAGTACGAGGGTGTCTATGTCGTCGACTGGACCAACTCGATCAACGACGGCCTCGAGAACCCGGTGATCCACTCGACCTTCGGCTATGCCGCCCAGCTCGTCGAGCTCGACTCGGAGACCGGCGAGATCGCCAAGGTCGTGGCGGCCCATGACGTCGGCCGCGCGGTCAATCCGTTGCTCTGCGAGGGCCAGATCGAGGGCGCCGTGCACATGGGGCTCGGCTACGCGCTCACCGAGGGTTTTCCGTGCGACGAGCACGGCAAGCCTTTCAACGAGACGCTGCGCTCGCTCGACATCATCCGCCCGAAGGACATGCCGCCGACCGAGGTGATCCTCGTCGAGTCGCCCGACCCCAACTCGCCGTACGGCATCAAGGGTGTCGGCGAGATCGGTCTTGTTCCCACGGCCGGCGCGGTTGCGGCAGCGCTGCACGCCCACGACGACGAGTGGCGTCACGAGTTGCCGATGCGGACCGAACGCAACCGGGAGCGGGCGAGCGCTTGGTCCTGAGCGACCCGCGCGTCGGCGCCGAGCGTGGTCGTGCGAGCACGAGCCGTCTGCGAAGTGCGATGATCCGTTCATGACGGTCTCGACACCGGGTCTGGTGTGTGCGCATCACCACCTTTACAGCGCACTCGCTCGCGGGATGCCGGCGCCGCCGCGTACACCTGGTGGCTTTCAGGAGATTCTCGAACTTGTCTGGTGGCGACTCGACCTTGCGCTCGATCTGGAGGCGATCGAATGGTCGGCGAAGCTCGGTGCACTTGAGGCGCTCGAGCGGGGTACGACGGCGATCATCGACCATCACGAATCACCAAATGCGATCGAGGGCTCTCTCTCGGTGATCGCCGACGCCTGTCAGGAGGTCGGCGTTCGGATCTCGTGCTCGTACGGTGTCACCGACCGTCACGGCCCCGAGGGTGCTGCTGCCGGCCTGGCCGAGAACGATCGGTTCCTGGGCGACGGTGAACGCGAGGGATATGTCGGCCTGCATGCCGCCTTCACGTGCTCCAACGACACGATCGCTGCGGCGGCGGAGCTGGCGAGAAAGCACGACGTCGGGGTGCATGTGCACGTTGCGGAAGGCGATTCCGACACCTGGCAACGGCTCGTCGATCACAGTGATGACGACTGGTTGATCGTCCACGGCGTCCACCTGCCTGACGATCACGGTCTTCGCGGCACCCTCGTGCACAACCCGCGGTCGAACATGAACAACTCGGTCGGCTATGCCCGACCGAGCCGATTCGATCTGCCGATTGCGCTGGGCACCGACGGCATCGGCGCCGACATGCTCGAGGAGTTCCGGCTCGCCTACGTCGCCGCCCGCGCCGACGACGTCACCGCCACTCCCGATCAGGCCTGGGGCTGGCTCCAGACCGGGTGGGATCTCATGCCGGCGGCGCTCGACGATCGGGTGTACTGGGCGGTCGAGTCCACCGACCCCTGGCACCTTGCGTTCACGCCGGGCACCTCGCCGCTCGAGGTTGAGGTCGACGGGGAGGTCGTCTGGGACGGCGAGCCCACGCTCGTCGACGGCGACGAGATCCGGGCCAAGGCAGCCGAGGCGGCGACGAAGCTGCACGCTCGTCTGGCTGCGCTCGACTAGGCGATGATCGTCTACGACGACGAGCTGCGGGAGCGTCTGCGCACGAACCTGGCCTCGTTCGAACCGCGCCACCAGCCCCTCGACGGGCGGCGGCACGCTGCGGTGAGCGTGATCGTGCTCGACTCCGATGCCCAGCTCCACGGTGTCGACACGGCGTGGAGGTCACTCCCGGAACACGAGCGCACGAACCGACTCGACATGGTGCCCGGGCTTCCGTCCGGCCATGGGCTCAGCGGCTCGGTCGACGGCACGGCCGGTGGCGCGGCCTTCATCCTGACCCGCCGCGCGCAGCGGATGAGCGCCCACCCTGGCCAGTGGGCGTTCCCTGGCGGCCGCGTCGACGAGGGCGAGACGGCGGAGGAGGCTGCTCGGCGCGAGATCGAGGAGGAGGTCGGGCTGTGTGACCTCGACCTCCTCGGCCGACTCGACGACTATCCGACCCGGTCGGGTTATGTGATCACGCCGTTCGTCTTCTGGGCCGGCGCCGAGGCCGAGCCGACCGCCAACCCCGATGAGGTGGCGTCGATTCATCGGATTGCGATCACCGAGTTGCTCCGACCGAACTCGCCGCGTTTCGTCAACATCCCCGAGAGTGATCGGCCTGTCATCCAGGTGCCGGTCGGTGAGGACCTCATCCATGCCCCCACCGGGGCGGTGATGTACCAGTTCCGGGCAGTCGCCTACGAGGGCCGCGACGAACGGGTCGACGAGTACGACCAGCCGGTCTTTGCCTGGCAGTGACCGCTACAGCGAGTACACCCGGCGGGCGGTGCCGCTGAACATGGCCGTCTGTTCGTCGTCGCTGAAGTCAGCGACCAGCTTCTGGAAGACGTTCCACACCACGGTGTACGACGCCGACATCTTGTCGACCGGGAAGTTGCTCTCGAACATGCACCGATCGGGCCCGAAGCACTCGATCATGTGCTCGTACCAGCGGCGCTGATCGGCGAGGATCTGATCGCTCGACGGGGGCTGAGCCATCCGCTCGTATCCGAAGCCATTGTCGGGCATGGCGAGGCCGCCGAGCTTCGCAACGACGTTCTCGCAGGCGGCGATCTCGCGCATGTCCTCACACCAGGTCGGGAAGATCTCGTCGTGCTTTCCGGCGAAACGGCCGACACCGAGGGGCGTGCCGAAGTGGTCGAGCACCATGGTGGTCTCGGGTGCAGCCCGGGCGACGGTGAGGAACTCACGGTTCTGATGGTGGTAGTGCCACGAGTCGTAGGTGAGATGGCGTTCGCCGAGCCGGCGCACACCGGCCTGGAATGCGGGGTCATCGGCGAGGCCCGCCGGTGAGCGGCCGGCGATCGTCAACTCCTCGGGGGCGATCGGCGCCGACAGGGCGTGGCGGATGCCCCGAAAGAGACCGGCACCAGCGTCGATGTGGGCGTCAAGCACGTCATCGAGCGATACCGATCGCAGGTCGGCGGTGGCGACGATGCCGGCGATCGGCGCCCGGTCGGGGTACCGGTCGAGCAGGTCGGCGGCCGCGGCGGCGACGAAGCGGGTTTCGCCTACCGGGGCCATCGGGTCAGGGTCTCGGTGCGAGTAGCCGGCGCCGCACTCGACGAACACGGTCTTCACGATGTTGTGGCCCGAGCCGGTGTCGGCCACGAGTTCGTCGACGCCATAGGTGAGCGGCAGCCCTGGCGGCCAGAGGTGGGGGTGGGGATCGACGATCGGGCGGGTCGGATCGACCGGCTGTTCCGTGTAGGAGTCGAGCCAGTCCGGGGACATTGAAATCGCCATGGCGGTCATGGTCGCACGCCGACGGGCGACGCGCCGAGGAAGCGCAACGTGTCGCACATCACGCACGTTCGACCTCTCTCCCGTCGTGAGGCGCCGATAGGGTGCCCCGTATGAGTGACATCCGTGTGGCCTTCGTGATGGCGACCTGGCACGACGATCTGGTCGACCGCACCAAGCTGGGATTCTTCGAGCGCATGGCCGAGCTCGGTCATGGCGAGGACGCCATCGATGTGCACAAGCTGCCGGGCGCGCTCGAGTTCCCGCTTCACTGCAAGAAGCTGGCCCAGACCGGAAGGTACGACGTAATCGTCACGGCGGCCCTCGTGGTCGACGGCGGCATTTACGAGCACCGCTTCGTGGCCCACGCCGTCCTACAGGGGATGATGAACGTCATGCTCGAGACCGATGTCCCGATCATGTCGGCCGTGCTCACCCCCCAGCAGTTCCACGAGCACGACGTTCACCACGCGTTCTTCTATGACCATCTGGTCAAGAAGGGTCGTGAGGCTGCCGACGCTGCGGTTGCGACGGTCGCCAACCTGCGAAGCATCTGATCGCTTCGGCTCCCATGCGCGTCACCCCGTTGGTGATCACCGCAGCCCTGGTGTTCGCGTCGGCCTGTGGCGGTTCCGAGTCATCCGAGGTCGCCACCGCCACGACGACCACGCCGGCAACGACGACGACTGCCCCGCCCGACACGGCACCGGTAGAGACCACCACGACCGCACCGGCGAGCACCACGACGACCACAGACGTCGGGTGCGCCGACCCCCCGGTGTGTTTTTACGCCGTTGGAGAGAACGTCTGCAGTGTCGACGGCAACGCTCCCTGCGCCGACGACCCCCGCAACATCTACGTCAACGAGACGATCGGCTTCTCGTTCGCCTTTGACGACAACTGGCGCCGACTCGGCACCGATACCGACGGTCGTATCCAACTGGTGCATAAGTACTTCGTGCCCGGAGACCCCTTCATTGTCGTGTCGTGGGAACCGACGATGGGGCGCACCCTCGACATGTTCGCCGACGACTTGATCGCGTCGTCCGATCCCGACGCGATCGGGGCCTGGGACTGGGCGACCGACGAGCTGGGCGGTTTCGAGTGGGAGTCGGCTGAGGGGTCTGTTCCTCAACGCAATGTCCGTGCCGTTCACCCCGACCCGTACTCGGGGCAGGCGATCCTCATCGAGTCCATCGGCTCGTGCATGGCGTTCTGCGAGGAAGTCGACGGAGACGCCGCTGCAGATTCGCAGTGGAACCAGACCGTCGGGATGATCCGCGACACCTGGACATGGTGGGAGCCGGCGGAGCGCGAGGTCGACGAGTGCAACGTGCTCGGCGGAGGGCGGTACCGCGTCCGGTTCCCTGCGGGAGCCTTCGGAACCCGGATCGAATGCGCCCTGGTTCGAGGTGAGATCTACCTCTTCCGAGTCGAGGTCGCCGAGGGCCAGACCCTCACCGCCGGCGTGTCCTCCGTAGAGGACAACGCCGTCTTCGCGATCTCGTCACCATCGGGTGCGCTGCTCGCCGAAGAGCAGACCGAGCTAGTCGTGTCCGGCACCGACGCCGGCAGCTACGAGATCGTCGTGGGGTCGATCCGGGGCAACGCCCCGTTCGCGCTCGAGATCGACGTTCGCTGATGAACGCGCCGCTCCACGGTTCGGGGGTGGGCGACCCGCAGACCGTGCTGATCCGGGTCAGCGGTCCTGACCGGCCCGGCATCAACGCCGGGCTCATGGCCGTGCTCGACACGTGCGATGCCAGCGTGCAGGACATCGAGCAGATCGTGATTCGCGGACAGATCTCGCTCGGGGTCGTCGTCAACGTTCCCGCGGGCCGGGATCTCCTCCGCAATGTGCTGCTGTGGGGTTGGGAAGAACGCATCGAGGTCGATGTGGAGGTCGTGCCGCCGACCCCGACCCCCGCAACGCCTGGGCTCGTCGTCACGGTGCTCGGCCCCAACGTGACACCGGGCGAGTTCGGTGCCGTCACCCGAGCGATCGCCGACATCGGGGCGAACATCGACCGCATCGTGCGGCTCTCTCGCTACCCCGTGATGTCCTATGAGCTCCTGGTGCGGACCTCCGAGGAGCAAAAGCTGCGTCGTGCGCTTCTGACGGCAGCGGCCACCGAGCCCGATCTCGACGTCGCTATTCAGCGCGAGGGGCTCGGTCGACGGGCCAAACGCCTCGTCGTACTCGACGTCGACTCCACGCTCATCCAGGACGAAGTGATCGAGCTTCTCGCCGCCGAGGCGGGCTGTCTTGCCGAGGTGAAGGCGATGACCGACGCTGCGATGGCCGGCGAGCTCGATTTCGAAGCGTCGCTGCGCGAGCGGGTGCGCCTGCTCGCCGGGCTCGATGTCGAGGCCGTCGACCGGGCGTGGGCGAAGCTTCGCTACACCCCGGGAGCGGCGACCTTCCTTCGAACCCTTCGCCGCCTCGGCTACGTGGTCGCCGTTGTCTCGGGGGGCTTCACGGTCTTCACCGATCGGCTCCGAGACGACCTCGGCCTCGACGCGGCCTATGCCAACGAGCTCGAAATCGTCGACGGCGCCTTTACCGGTGATGTCATCGGCGACATCGTCGATCGCGACCGCAAGGCCGAGCTGTTGCGCGAGATCGCTGCCGAAGCTGGTGTCCCGATCGAACAGACCGTCGCGGTCGGCGACGGCGCCAACGATCTCGCAATGCTCGAGGCCGCCGGGCTCGGTGTTGCGTTCAACGCCAAGCCGGTCGTCACCGCTGCTGCCGACACCAGCGTCACGGTTCCGTACCTCGACGCCGTACTCTTCATGCTCGGCATCCGCCGCGAAGACATCGAAGCCGCCGACGCCTGATTGAGGATCTCTCGAGTCATGAGCCACTTCGACGACGAAACCCGGATCGCGCCGACTGGTAAGGGGACGTGGACCGCCGAGATCTCCGATGAGTGGAGTATCGGACCCAACGCCAACGGTGGCTATCTCCTCACTCCCCTGCTGCGCGCAGCTCGTGAGGTCGCCGGCCAACCCGATCCGTTCACCGTCACCACGCACTTCCTGCGTCCGGGGATCGGCAACGAAACCGCAGAGATCTCCGCCGATGTGATCAAGTCGGGGCGCACGATGAGCACGGTGTCGGCGAGCCTCAGTCAGCAGGGGAAGACCCGAATTCACACGGTTGCCGGTTTCGGTGATCTCGATGCCACGACCGAGCACGATGCCGAATGGACGATCCCCATGCCGGATCTTCCCGATCCGGACGAGTGCATCGATCGACGGGATCTGAACCAGGGCGTGCAGATCAATCTCATGAATCGCTGCGAGATTCGCGTCGACCCGAAGATCCAGCGAGATCCAAGCGAGGTCGAGACGGCTGAGGTCTTGGGCTGGACCCGTTTCCGCGACGAGACCGACCCCGATGTCATGGCCCTGCCGTTCTTTGCCGATGCCTTTCCGCCGACCGTATTCACCCGACTCGGGCCGATCGGCTGGGTGCCGACACTTGAGTTGACCGTGCACGTCCGGCGACGCCCCGCTCCCGGCTGGCTCGCCTGTCAGGTGTGGACCGACGACGTCCACAACGGCAAGTTGATCGAATCGGTCCGCCTGTGGGATTCGAACGGCGACCTGGTCGCCCAGGGCCGGCAACTTGGTTACCTCATCACGGGCAACGTCGGCGGCTGACCGCGAGACTGCGGACATGTCGCTTGATGAGCACCGCGCCGCCAACCTCGCCAACTGGAACGAACGGGTCGCTGGCCACACCGCCAATGACGGATACGGCATCGCTGCCCTCGTTGCCGATCCCGACCACATCAGCGACGTGGTCGCTTTCGACCGAGACGCGTTCGGCGCCGTCGACGGCAAGACGCTCCTGCACAGCCAGTGCCACATCGGCACCGACACGGTGTCGTGGGCGAAGCTCGGTGCCGTCGTCACCGGCATTGACTTCTCCCCCACGGCGCTGGCAGCAGCCCGATCACTCGCCGAACGAGTTGGGGTCAAAGCGACATTCGTCGAGACCGAGCTGTACGACGCCCCACAGCACGTTCCCGAACAGTTCGACTGCGTCTACACCAGCGTCGGCGCGATCAACTGGCTGCCCGACATCGCCGAGTGGGGCCAGGTGATGGCGGGCTTCGTCAAGCCCGGCGGCCAGTTCTACATCCGTGACACCCACCCCATGCTCTCGACGCTCGACGATGAGCGATCCGATGAATTGATGACCGTCACCCTCCCCTACTTCGAGACCGCGTCCCCGCTCCGATGGGAGAGCGACCAGAGCTACGCCGGTTCGGCAACCCTCACAAACACGATCAACTACGAGTGGAACCACTCGATCGCCGAGGTCGTCATGGCTCTCCTCGATGCCGGGCTCGTCCTCGACGAACTCCGTGAGCTCACCCATCTCGACTGGCCGTACTTCTCGTTCATGGAGGCCGAGGGTGAACGCTGGTATCTCCCCGCCGACCGCCGGCTCCAGGTACCCCTGCAGTTCTCGATCCGAGCGCACAAGCCCGGCTGAGGGACTGTCCGACTCGGGAGCGGGCTGGACCCAACAGGAGTGATACGCCCTTCGCCCCCACCCTCGGTCTTCGTCATGCCGTGCTGTGGGCCACCGGCCCCCAGGCATCGGCTCGGTTCTAGGAACCGGCGCTCGGGCTCGTCGTGAAGGCCAACACATGCGCAACCAGCACGCGGCCACTCGATCTCGACGCCGCGATCGCCGAGTTTGGGGCCGACACCCTGGGCCGCGGAGCCGCCTGACGCGCCCACCACCGCACCGCCCTAGGGTGCTGGATGTGAGTGAACAGACCCTCACCGTCTCCGAACTGGGTGTCGTTGTCCGGGCCGCGCTCGAGCAGGCGATGCCCTACGGCGTCTGGGTCGAGGGCGAGATTCAGGGCATTAGCCGAAGCCGCAGCGGTCACGTCTACTTCGATCTGATCGAGTCGGCCGAAACCTCGGGCGCTCCACCGGTCGCGTCCATGCCGGTCGTGCTGTTCCGAGATGCCCGTGAGCGGGTCAACCGACTGCTCAAGCGTCACGGCGACCCCATCCGGATGACCGACGGGGTGAAGATCCGGATCCAGGGAACCGTCGACTTCTACCCGCCGAATGGGCGGCTCCAGCTCCGCATGTCGGCTATCGATCCGACCTACACGCTCGGCGTGTTGGCGGCCGAGCGGGAAGCGCTGCTGCGCCGGCTTTCCGAGTCGGGGATGCTGCGAGCCAACGCCCGTCATGCCGTTCCCGCCGTGCCTTTGCGGGTCGGTGTCGTCTCCTCGATCGGGTCGGCCGCTCACGCCGACATCACCACCGTGTTCGAGCGCAGCGAGCGAGCGTTCACCTTGGTTGAGGTCGACACTGCCGTGCAGGGTGCGGGCGCGGAGCGGTCGATTGCAGCGGCGATCCGAGCCGCCGGCGAGGCGGGTGTCGATGTTGTTCTTGTCGTTCGTGGTGGTGGTTCAAAGACGGATCTCGCGGTGTTCGATCACGCCGATGTGGCCGACGCCATCGTGCATGCACCGATTCCGGTCTTCACCGGGATCGGGCACGACATCGACCACTCGGTGGCCGACGAGGTCGCACACACGGCCCACACCACGCCGACGGCGGCTGCGCAGGCAATCGTCGCGGTCGTCGACGACTGGCTGGCGCGGCTTGCGAGCCGAGAGACCGACATCGCCCACCACACCCGTCGGGCGCTCGCCAGTGCCGACGACCGACTTGAGCGCCTCCAGCGCGACGTCGTGGGGACCACCGGCCGCGCGCTCGAACGCGCTGATACCCGTCTGGCCGACGCGTCTGCCCGCCTTCGTCGGTCGGCGGTCCGGACGGAGACGAGTGCGCTCGCCCTCCTCGACCGTGCGGTCGTGCGCATTGGACTCGCCACCCGCCACCGGCTTCGTACCGCCGAGCTCACGCTCGAGACGGCAGCGGCTCGCACCAATGCGCTCGACCCGTCGGTCGCCCTGGCTCGTGGCTGGTCGATCACCCGAGGCCCCGATGGTGCTGTCGTACGATCGGTCGCTGATGTCAGCACCGGCGCCGAGCTAACCACCCAGGTCGCCGACGGCACGATCACCAGTACCATCGCTTCCGATGAGTGACGAGGAACAGATCGGCTATGCCGAGGCGATGCGAGAACTCGAGGAAATTCTCGATGCCCTCGAGGACGATGATCTCGATGTCGATGTCCTTGCTGCGAAGGTCGAGCGGGCTTCGGCGCTGATCCAGCTGTGCCGCGACCGCATCGGGAATGCTCGCATTCAGGTCGAGAAGGTGGTCGCTTCGCTCGATGAGCCGACCGAGGGAGTCGACACGCTCTTCGACGACGGCGACGAATGAGCAACGCCCCTCGCCAACTCATTGAGGTTGCCGACCGCACCACGGCGGCGCTCGAGGCGATCTTTGCGGCGGAGATCGCGACATGGCGCGATCTTGATCCCATGATCGAGCGTCCGCTCGCCGATCTCGCCGAGTTCGTCGGCGGCGGCGGCAAGCGGATCCGTCCCGCCTACTGCTACTGGGGTTTCGTCACCGGCGGCGGTGACCCGATCGGCGATGGCGCGCTGGCCGGCTGCTGCGCGGTCGAACTCCTCCAGGCCTTCGCACTGGTTCACGACGATGTGATGGACGGATCACCGACCCGTCGTGGCAAGCCCACCGTCTGGGCCCGCTACATCGAGCGGCATCAAGCTGGCGGATGGAACGGCGAGGACCGACGCTTCGGCGAAGCCGCCGCGATCTTGGTCGGTGATATCGCCATGGTGATGGCCGACCGTCAGATGGGCGGTGTCGATGAAGCGACCCGGACGGTCTGGGACCGGCTGCGCACCGAACTCAACTTCGGCCAGTACCTCGACGTCGTCGGCACGGCGAAGGGTGACGTGACTGCCGACATGGCCCGCACGATCGTGGCCAACAAGACCGCTGGCTACACGATCGTGCGGCCGCTGCAACTCGGCGCCGCAATGGCGGGTTCGCCCGAGCTCGGCGACGCGCTCGCCGCCCACGGCATGCCGCTCGGCATCGCCTTCCAATTGCGTGATGACATGCTCGGCGCATTCGGCGACAGCGCGAAGACGGGGAAGCCCGTCGGCGACGATCTGCGCGAGGGCAAGCCCACCGTGATGCTCGCCCTTGCGCGCGAGGCGGCGTCGGCATCGCAATGTTCGGTGCTAGATCGTGTGGGTCCGTCGGCCACCGACGCCGACGTCGATGCCATTCAGCAGGTCATGATCGACACGGGTGCCGTCGGCAAGATCGCGGACGAGATCGAACGGCTCCTGGAGGAGGCCCTTCAGGCGATCGATGCCCTTCCCGATGTCAACGGAAGCCGGGCGGCGCTTCGGGCCCTGGCCGACTTCGTCGTCGATCGCGACACCTGACCGATCAGTGGTTGACGCTGCTCGCGAGCGGGTCGCCGTAGCCTGAGGGCATGCCCATCCCGTCGGCTGAGGCCGCCCGACGTCGAACGTTCGCGATCATCTCGCACCCCGACGCGGGCAAGACCACGCTCACCGAAAAGTTCTTGCTCTATGGCGGAGTACTCACCAGCGGTGCCGGGTCGGTGAAGGCGAAGGGCGATCGTCGATCCGCCACCTCGGACTGGATGGAACTCGAGCAGCAGCGCGGTATCTCGATCACTTCGACCGTGCTCCAGTTTCCGTATCGCGAGAAGGTCCTCAACCTGCTCGACACGCCGGGCCACCGTGACTTCTCCGAGGACACCTATCGCGTGCTCGCGGCAACCGACGCCGCGATCATGGTGCTCGACGGTTCGAAGGGCATCGAATCCCAGACTCGCAAACTGTTCGAGGTCTGTCGCGATCGGGAGATTCCGATCGTCACCTTCATCAATAAGTGGGATCGCCCGGGTCGTGACCCGCTCGAACTGCTCGATGAGATCGAGGAGCAACTCATCCTCGAGCCGGTGCCGATGAACTGGCCGGTCGGCGAGGCCGATCGGTTCCGCGGTCTCATCGATCGCACCAACGGCGACTTCGTTCGCTACACCCGCACCGCCCGCGGCGCCGATGAGGCGCCCGAGGAGATCGTCGACCCGGCTTGCGCCGAGGAAGAAGAAGGCGATCTGTGGCTCGAGGCGCAGGAGGGCATCGAGCTGCTCGACGTGATGGATCGCAGCTTCGACAGGAAGCGGTTCGAGGCCGGCGAACTGTCACCGGTGTTCTTCGGCTCGGCGCTCACGAACTTCGGCGTCCGCATGATTCTCGACGCGATGGTCGATCTGGTGCCGTCGCCTTCGCCCCGCATCGACCGCGAGGGCGATCCGCGGGCGCTCGACGCTCCGTTCTCCGGCATCGTGTTCAAGGTCCAAGCGAACATGGACAAGGCGCATCGTGATCGCGTTGCCTTCCTGCGGGTCTGCTCGGGCCAGTTCGATCGCGGCATGGTCGTGACCCACGAGCCCACCGGCAAGCCGTTCGCGACCAAGTACGCACACTCCGTCTCCGGTCAAGATCGCGAGACGGTTGAGCAGGCGTTCCCCGGTGATGTCGTCGGCCTCGTGAACGCCAACGACTTCCGGGTCGGCGACTCGGTCTATGTCGACGACAAGGTCCAGTGGCCGCTCGTGCCGTCGTTCGCGCCGGCACACTTCCGTATCGCTCGCACGCTCGACACGTCGAAGGCGAAACAGTTTCGTTCCGGTATCGGCCAGCTCGACGAGGAGGGTGTGGTGCAGGTGCTGCGCGAACCCGACATCGGCGACCAGGCGCCGATCCTCGCTGCGGTCGGGCCACTGCAGTTCGAGGTCGTCCAGCATCGTCTCGAGAACGAGTTCGGAGCACCGGTGGAGCTGGTGCCGTGTGCCTGGAGTACCGCCCGGATCACCGATCACGAGTCGGCCGATGCGCTGCGCGGCATGAGTGGTGTCGCCGTCGCTGCTCGTTCTGACGGTGAGCTGCTCGCCTTGTTCGAGTCGCCGTACTGGCTGCAGCGACTCGAGATGGATCAGCCCGAACTCACCCTCACCAAACTCATTGCCGAAGGTTCCTGATGCTCGCCACATTGTTCACTGCGCTCGCGCAATCCACCTCGGATCTGGGCGACGATGTCGCCTCGGACTCGGGTGTGGTCGCGGTCGTCGGTTTCATCATCGCCGGCTTTGCGGCTGTCGTCTTCGCCTACGTCTACCGGCGTCGCAACGGCTGACTCCGAGACGCTGGGCGGCGGGGGTCGTCAGCTTCCGCTTCGTTTGCCGGACTGACCTAAGGTTCTCGGTGTGAAGATCACGTACGACCGCGAAGCCTGCCAGGGCCACAACCGTTGCTACATGCTCGCTCCGGAGTTGTTCGATACCGACGACGAGGGCTACGCAATCCTGCTCGTCGAGGGCGAGGTTCCCGCTGAACTCGAGGAGAAGGCGCGGCTTGCCGCCGACAACTGTCCCGAGTTCGCGATCGAGATCGAGGAGTAAGGGCCGCACCGATGCGGATCCACAAGTTCGAGACCACCGAGGCGTTCATCGCGATCGATCTCGAGGGCGCCGAGGCGTCGTCGGGGCCGGCCCGGTGGGCCAAGAAGATCTTGCAGGGCGGGGCGAAGGATCTCGCCCGGTCGCAGACCTACACCTATGCCGCCCTCGGCATGAAGCGCGGCGGCGCCGCAGCGGGCATCTCTGCGCCGCCGGAAGATCGGGCTGCAGCAGTCGAGGCGTTCCTCACCGAAGCCGAACCGCTCGTCGCCGACGGCACCTACCTGCCCGACGCAGCGAAGGGCATCGGGCTCGACGAGCTCGCCCCACTCCACGCCGCTGACCCGCGCGACACCGCCCGTCTGGGTGACTTCGCTGATCACTGCGACGGCCTGTCCGCTGTGGTCGCTGCTCACCATGCGGTCGGACTCGATGCCAAGACCATTGCGATCGAGGGATTCGAAAACCTCGGCCCGTGGATCGCCGACGGGGTAACCGGCCATGGCGCTCGCCTCACGGCGATCTCCACCGCCACCGGAACCGTCACCAACGAATCCGGTTTCTCGTTGGCCGAGCTCAACGAGGCGTTCGCGGCCCACGGTGCGGACTGTGTGAACGAACTCGGTGAGGTTGGTCATCCGATGGCCGTTTTCGGTGCGGGTGCCGATGTCGTGTTCGCCGGTTCGAAGGTCGGCATCATCGATCACAAGGTCGCCGAGAGCCTTGAGGGTTGTGCTGCGGTCGTCCCGAACGGCCGACTTCCGCTCACTGCCCGCGGCCTCGCCGTGCTGCGGAAAGCCGGAGCGCAGACTCCGGCCGACTTTGTGGCCCTCGCCGGCTCGACGCTTGCGGTGTGGGGCGATGTCAGCCGCTCTGATGAAGAGATCGTTGCTGGTGTCCGCGAGGACATCGGCGACCTCTGTGCCGAACTCCAGGGTCACGACGATGGCCTGCTCCTTGCGGCGTGCTACTTCGCCGAGGCATTCCTGATGGATTGGCAGGACGAGCTCCCGTGGGGCCGTCCGCTCGCCCCCTGACCAAACTGGCTCAGGCCGACGCCTCCGCAATGCCTCGCCCGACGAGGACGCGAGCAAGGTGCCTGCGGTACTCGGCATCGGCGTTGAGATCCTCAGGTGGATCGACATCGTCACCCGCAACCGAGGCCGCGTCGGCCCCTGCGCCACCGGCGAGCCCCGATTCGACACCAGCGTGGCGCATCGGAGCCGACCCCATGTTCACGAGGGCGACCTTCGGGTCCGGGCCGAGCATCACGGCTGCACCGACGATCGCCCAGTCCTGCGCTCGCCGGTTGAACTTCTGGTAGCTCCAGCCGACGCCTCCGGCCTTGGGGATGCGGATCTCCGTGACCATCTCATCGTCGGCCAGCGCCGTCTCGAGGAAGCCGGTGAAGAAGTCTGGAGCTTCGACAACTCGTTCTCCGCTCGGTCCCGTGATGACGAGCGATCCACCGCAGGCCAGCAGCGCAGCGGGAAGATCTGACGCTGGATCGCCGTGGGCGAGCGAGCCACCGAGCGTGCCGCGATGGCGAACCGACGGGTCGCCGACCTCACCGGCAACGTGCCGGAGCAGGGGCGCCTCGGCGGCTAGCAGGTCGCTCGTCTCGAGGGTTCGGTGCTTGGTCATTGCGCCGATGGCGATGTGATCGCCGGCGTCATTGATGTAGGACAGGTCATCGAGACGACCGATGTCGACCAGCATCGCCGGGGCGGCGAGCCGGAACCGCATGAGTGGGATCAGGCTGTGGCCTCCAGCGAGGAGTTTCGCCTCATCGCCGTGTTCGGCGAGTGCTGCGATCGCGGCCTCAGCCGAGTCGGCGACCATGTAGTCGAATGCTGCGGGGATCACGCCGTTCCCCCGACCGACAGCACCGCCTTGACGATGTTGTGGTAGCCGGTGCAGCGGCAGAGGTTGCCTTCGAGTCCTTGGCGTACGGCGGTTTCGTCGAGTCCGTCCGGGTTTTCCGCAACAAGCGAAGTGGCAGCCATCACCATGCCGGGCGTGCAGTAGCCGCACTGGAGGCCGTGGCACTCCATGAACGCCGCCTGCATCGGATGGAGCTCGCCGTCGTCGCCGGCGAGTCCCTCAATGGTGGTGATTTCGGTGCCGTCGGCCTGGACGGCGAGCATGGTGCAGCTCTTGACCGATTCACCGTTCACGTGGATCGTGCAGGCACCGCACGAAGAGGTGTCGCAGCCGATGTTGGTACCGGTGAGTCCGAGCGCATCCCGGATGTGGTGGACCAGCAGGGTTCTCGGTTCGACGTCGGAGGTTCGCGTCTCTCCGTTGACGGACATGGACACTTCCACGACGGTCTCCTCACCCCTCGATAGCGGGAATCCGGAGTCTGTCATCTGTCCGACGCCACCGCCCGTTGAGCACGCCGATTTCGAGGAAATCGTTCGCCGGCAGCGGCCGGGTTCAGTTCCGCACGATCAGGTAGACGATGACGGCGGCAACCACCCCACCCACGGCGGGGATGAGTCGCTTTGCGAGTGCGCCGCCGGCAACGCCCATCAGGTCGAGGACGTCGTCATCATCATCGATGGACACCTCGGGTTCGGGAGCTGATGCTTCGGCCTCATCGTTCGGAGCCTCGATCGTTTCGGGTTCGGTCTCGGCCTCGTCAACGACGTCTGCCTGCTGCAGTTTGGCCTCGATGCACTCGGCGAACTGCCCGAGCAGTTTCTTGGAGATGTCGGCCATCGCACCGCGACCGAATTGTGCGACCTTGCCGGCGACCTTGAGGTCCGTGGCGATGGAGACGGTCGTGCCGCCGTCGGCCTCGACCATTGAGGCGAAGATGTCGGCCGATGCGTTCCCGGCACCGCGCTTGTCGCGACCGGAGGCGGTGAGCTTCACCGTGCGGTCGGTCTTGTTCATCTCGACCACGGTCGCCGTTCCGGAATATTCGGCGACGATCGGGCCGACCTTGACCTTCATCGTGCCTTCGTAGGTATGACCGTCTTGGCCTATGAGCTTGGCGCCGGGAAGGCAGGGAGCGATCGCCGGGATGTCGGTGAGAAGCGCCCAGGCCTCCTCCATGGAGGCGGAAACGTGCATGTCGTTCTCGATGCGCATGGCCGGAGCGTACCCGACCGGTTCACTGTCGCTCCCGGGCGCCTAGGGTGAGGCCATGAGTGCCCATCCGTCGCTGTCGTCGGTCGATGCGGTCACCACCGCGCTCGCCGACCACGACTATCTCGCCGATCGTGGGCTAGCCACGACAATTTTCCTCGCTACCTCACTCAACCGGCCATTGCTACTCGAAGGCGAAGCCGGCGTAGGCAAGACCGAGGTTGCCAAGGTGTTGGCGGCGATGACCGGTGGCGAACTGATCCGTCTTCAGTGCTACGAGGGCATCGATGCAAACCAGGCGCTGTACGAATGGAACTACACGGCGCAACTGTTGCACCTTCGGACTGTAGAAGCCACGGGCACGGCAACCGCTGCCGGCGCCGACGAACTCGAGGAAGAACTCTTTCGCGAGCGTTTCCTCGTGCGCCGTCCGCTGTTGCGGGCAATCGATCACGGCGGGGACATCCCGCCGGTGCTGCTGATCGATGAGGTCGATCGCGCCGACGACGAGTTCGAAGCCTTCCTGCTCGAGGCGCTGTCAGACTTCTCGATCACGATTCCCGAGCTGGGGACCTTCACCGCCGACGTGCCGCCGATCGTGATCATCACGTCGAATCGCACGCGCGACGTGCACGACGCGCTGAAGCGGCGGGCGCTGCACCACTGGGTCGAACATCCCGACTTTGAGCGTGAGGTCGCCATCGTTCGGGCCAAGGCACCGGCGGTGCCTGAACGGCTCGCCCGCCAAACCGCTATGGCGACCGGCATCGTCCGAGAGCTCGGCATGTACAAGCCGCCCGGCGTTGCCGAGACTCTCGACTGGGCCAACGCCATGCATCTGCTGGGCGAGACCGAGCTCACCGAGGAGACTGTCGACGCAACGCTGGGCACCCTGCTCAAGTACCGCGAGGATCAGGACAAGGTCCGCCGTGAGGGTCTGAAGCACCTGCTCGCCGCCGTCGCCAGCGCGTGACCAGTTCGTCGATGGCTACCACCACCCCAGCTGATCTTGACGTCGACCGCTTGGTCACCGGCTTCGTTCACGTCCTGCGCAGGGGCGGCATGTCGATCACGATCAGTCAGTCGACCCTCTTTCGGGCTGCGCTCGATGTCGTCGGGCTCCGCGAGGGGCTTGACGTGTACTGGGCCGGCCGGTCCACCCTCGTGCTCAAGCAGGAACACGTTGCAATGTACGACGCCATGTTCCTTGCGTTCTTTCACCACAACACGTCGGGCTTCTCGATGCGGTTCGACGATGTCGCGGAGTTGATGGATCAGCTCGCGTCCGACGACGGCGACGATTCCGGAGGCGATGATGGAGGCGATGAGGAGACCGAGGTCCTTCGGTTCAGCCGCACTGAACGTCTCCACGAGAAGGACTTTGGCGACTTCGATGAGGCAGAGCTGCGCGAAGCCGAACAGGCGATGGCGGAGCTCCGGGTGCGTCCGGCAACGCGCCGCTCCCGACGGCGCCGCCGCTCCAACCACGGCGACGCCCACGACCTTCGCCGCACGGTGCGGGCGGCAATGCGGCGCGGTGGCGAGCCGATCGACCTCCTCACCACCGAGACCGGCGATCGCAACCGCCGTCTGGTGCTGCTTCTCGACATCAGTGGTTCGATGGAGACCTACGCCAAGGTGTTGATCCGGTTCGCTCACGCGGCAGTGGTTGGTCGCGGCGACGTCGAGGTGTTCGCTCTCGGCACGCGGCTCACCCGTATCACTCGCCAGCTCGCCACCCGCGATCCTGAGACCGCCGTCGCCGCTGCAGCAGGGCAGGTGGATGACTGGTCAGGTGGTACTCGCCTCGGTGACTCACTTGACGCGTTCGTGCGCGAATGGGGCCTGCGGGGCATGGCCCGTGGCGCGATCGTTGTCGTGCTCTCGGACGGATGGGATCGGGGTGAGCCGACGGTCATGCGCGAGGCAATGGAACGGCTCCAGCGGCTCTCGCACAAGCTGATTTGGGTCAACCCGCTGAAGGCCGGGCCTGGCTACGAACCAACCGCACAAGGCATGGCGGCCGCCCTCCCCTTCTGCGATGCGTTCCTCGAGGGTCACTGCCTGCGGTCGGTTACCGAGTTGGCCGCCGTCATCTCGGCGGCCGATCGCACCGGCTAGGCCGGGTCGCTGACCATAAAGCTGTTGTCTTTGTCTTCGGCCCACGCCGCCGTCAGTTCCGGGTCGGCGTACGGCGTCTGCTCGAGCGGAACCTCGAGGCCGTCGTACGCAGCGACCTCGGCTCGGCCGACGACCATCCAGTGGACTTCGTCGGGGCCGTCGGCGAGTCGCAGGGTGCGCTGACCGGCGTACATGCTGGCGAGTGGGGTCCATTGCGAGACACCGGTGGCGCCGTGCATCTGAATCGCCTGATCAATGATCTGGCAGACGCGCTCGGGGACCATCGCCTTGACGGCCGAGATCCAGACGCGGGCCTCGGCGTTGCCGAGCGTGTCCATTGCCTTGGCGGCGCGCAGCACCATCATCCGCATCGCTTCGATCTCGGTGCGGGCTCTGGCGACGATTTCCATGTTGCCGCCGAGGCGGATCAACGGTTTGCCGAAGCCCTCGCGGGTGGCACCGCGTCGCACCATCAGGTCGAGCGCCTTTTCGGCTGCACCGATCGAGCGCATGCAGTGGTGAATGCGGCCCGGGCCGAGGCGCAGCTGGCTGATCTCGAAACCTCGCCCTTCACCGAGGAGCATGTTGCTGGCCGGGACGCGCACGTCGTCGAAACGGATGTGCATGTGGCCGTGCGGGGCATCGTCCTGGCCGAAGACGTGCATGGGGCCGAGGATTTTCACGCCCGGCGTGTCGATCGGGACGAGGATCTGTGATTGCTTGCGGTGCGGCGGGCCGTCAGGGCTCGTCTGACACATCACGATCATGATCTTGCAGCGGGGGTCGCCGGCGCCGGAGATGTAGTACTTCTCGCCATTGATGACGTACTCGTCGCCGTCCTTCACCGCTTGGGTGCGGATGTTCTTGGCATCCGAGCTGGGCAGGCCAGGCTCGGTCATCGCGTACGCGGACCGGATCTCGCCACGCAGCAACGGCTCAAGCCATTCGGCCTTCTGCTCGGGGGTGCCGACGCGCTCGAGCACCTCCATGTTGCCGGTGTCGGGCGCAGAGCAGTTGAGCGACTCCGAGCCGAGCGGGTACTTGCCGAGTTCGACGGCGAGATAGGCGTAGTCGAGATTCGAGAGCCCTTGGCCAGTGTCGGGGAGGAAGAAGTTCCAGAGGCCCTCGGCTTTCGCCTGATCCTTGGCTCCTTCGAGGAGTTCGAGTTGACGCTCGGTGTAGCCCCACCGATTCATCGGGTCGGCTTCCTTGAAGAACTGCTTCTGCATCGGGTCGACAACCCGCTCCAAGAAATCGACGACCTGCTCGTAGAAGGGTCGAGCTTCCTCGGACATGCGCAGGTCGAAATCGTCAGGTGAGCTCTTCAGGCCAGTGGGCACGGCGAATCCTCCGTTTGCGAACAGGGGGCATCGTGTCACGAGTTCACCCTCCCCGCCCAACCGCTGGCGTGTCGGGTCGATCGGTCTGGCAGACTCGACGCATGTCCACCGTGGTCTTCCTCGTCGCATCCGCTGGTGCACTTGCGATCATCGTGTCGCTGATGATCCGGGGTTCTCGCCAGAACTGACCCGGCTGGCCGCGACGACCACGAGCCGACGAGGCGCTGACCCTGACCGGACCGCCGTTCGCGCCGCTACTATTGGGCGTTCCGGGGCTGTAGCTCAGTTGGCTAGAGCACCTGCTTTGCAAGCAGGGGGTCAGGGGTTCGATTCCCCTCAGCTCCACTCACAAAACCCCAGGTCAACGGTGGTATCTCGAGTGTCCTTGTTGGTACCGGGGTTGCTTTGACAGCCAAGTTGACAGCCAAAGCTGCTCAGTTGGCTTTCAGCATGCGGTCAATCGCCTCAGCGGCACGGGCCGAATCATCTGGCATGAGGTGGCCGTAGGTATCGGCCGTCATCTGAATCGATGAGTGCCCCAGCGTCACTTGAACGGTCTTGATCGGCACTCCTGCCGACAACATCAACGACGCCACAGTGTGCCGTGCCTCGTGCAGTCGGGTTTCCTCGACACCAACCTCTTTCAACAGTCGCTTCCAACTTCTCAGGAGGTTGCGACCGTCGACCAGTCCCCCAGTTGCCGTCGTGAAGACGAAATCTTCGCCTCTCCAAGCGGCGCTTCTCAAGACTTTTTAGAAATGCTTCAAAGCGCGGTGTGTGAGGTTTATTCTTGATTCCCGTTGAGAAGTGCCGGTTTGCGCACTTGAGCGTTCGAGGTTGTGTGCTGTGAGTGTTGAACTTGGTCGAGGCTGGTTGGGTCGTGGTCGGGTTGTGGTAGCTGCGGTGGCC
>NZNH01000038.1 GCA_002694825.1 Acidimicrobiaceae bacterium
AGCCGAGGTGAGCTCCGCGTCGGAGATCCTAGATCGACCCGTGGACAAATGGCCGCCTCCGCTCTCACCGGCTATGTCGCCGTGTGGGGAACGCTCAAGCTCGTGCGATCGCGCACCTTCGCTCCGTTCGTCGTCTACCGCATTGTGGTGGGTGTCGCGGTCCTGCTGATTCTCACCGCGGGTTGGCGTTGATCAGCCGCTGAGTACCGGAACAACCCCGGCCTGCCCCGATGCTCTGACCACATCGCCCACGACGTCGGCAGGTACGGCCACCCCGAGGTCGGCGTCGGAGGCCATGACGACGAGCGCGTCGGCGGTGATCTGTCGACCGTCGACCGCGTGATGGAGGTCGACGAGATCACCGACGGTGAAGAGGTCGTCTCGTCGCCCGATGCTGATCGTTCGCCAACCCTCCGGGGTGCGTGCGGCGAGCGTCGACCCGGTGTCGGTGAGCCAGCGCTCGACGACGATTTCGCCGGTGCCGAGTTCGATGCGGGTGCGCAAACCGCAGGGATCGGTCGCGACGGCACCGACGGGTACCAGGTCGGCGGGGACGAGGATCGGCCGGACCGCCCCGGGCTCGATCGTCTCGCCGGCATCGACCGGCCCGGTGGTGGTCCAGACCTCGACTGTCGCCTGCCAACGCGACAGGGCGCTGGCGGTTGTCGTCTCGGCGTGGCGCATCGCCCCGATGACGAGGATCGCGGCGGCGAGGATCACGAGGACGGGGCCGATCCGGTAGCGGCGAAGGAGGTACCGGGCGACGCCGATGGTGACGGTCGCCGACGACAGGGGAGAGGGGTTGGGGCGTTCGGGGGCACGCATGATCGACTCCTGGAGACGGGATCTCGAGGGGAAGTGATCGACGCCGCTGCGCCGAAATCAGTCGCCGGAGCTGCTGGAACTCGACGAGGAGTCGGAGCTCGAGGAGCTTGCGCTCGAGGAGTCCGACGAGGTGTCGGAACTCGACGAAGACCCGGTCGACTCCGACGAGGAGGTCGACGAGCTCGACGATCCCTTGCTGCTGGAGCCGTGGTCGTTCTTGTAAAAGCCGTCGCCCTTGAACGAGATCCCGACCTTGGAGTACACCTTCTTGAGTTCGCCTTCGCAGGTGGGACACTCGGTCAGGGCGTCCTCGGAGAACGACTGCCAGATCTCAAACGTCTCGCCACAATCGTTGCATCGGTAGTCGTAGGTCGGCACGTTTCGGAGGATACCGGTACCCCTGCCGGCCGGCACCGTACGATAAGGCCGTGCTTTTGGCTCTTGGCGTCATCGCCGGCTACATCGTCGGCACCTTCCCGACCGCGCAGCTCGTCGCTCGCCTTGTGGGCGCCGACGATCCGACGACCCAAGGCTCGGGCAATCCGGGTGCCTCGAACATGTATCGCACTGCGGGGAAACGAGCGGGTGTGCTCGTCGGCGTGATCGACGCGCTGAAGGGGGCGGTGCCCGTCGGCGTTGCGCTGCTCGTCGCCGGTCGTCCCGAGGCGCATGCGGTCTGGGTCGCAGCGGTAGCTGGCCATGTGTGGCCCGTGACCCGTCGGCTCCGAGGCGGAAAGGGCGTCGCCACGGCGGGCGGTGGTGGACTCCTGATCTCGCCGCTCATCGGCATCGCGTGCGGGCTGCTTTTCTTCGCGGTCGTGAAGTGGGGCCGCGTCGCCGCGCTTGGTTCGCTGTCGATCGCGATCGCCTTCCCGATCGTGAGTGCGATTGCCGGTCGGCCCGGGTGGGAGGTCGCCGTCGGAGCTGGGGTCGCTGCAATCCTGGTTGTTCGTCATCAGTCGAACATTCGACGACTTCTGGCTCGGGACGAAGCAACGGTATGAACGTTGGGATGCAGCGCCACCGGCGATGCGTGAGGAGAATCCCCTGATGTCCACGAGTGTCCGAACGGCGGTGATCCCTGCGGCGGGACTCGGCACCCGTTTCCTTCCCGCCACCAAGGCCATGCCGAAGGAGATGCTCACGGTGGTCGACCGCCCGTCGATCCAGTGGGTTGTCGAAGAGGCTGTCGCAGCCGGTATCGACGACATCGTGATCATCACCAGCCCCCACAAGAAGGCGGTCGAAGATCATTTCGACCGCATGGCTGAACTGGAAGCTGCGCTCGAGTCCAAAGGGAAGCGCGAGATGCTCGGCGTCGTGCGTCACATCACCGATCTGGCGACATTCCACTTCACTCGGCAGGGCGCGCCACTCGGTCTCGGTCACGCCGTCGGCACGGCCGCCCGCCATGTGCGCGATGAGCCGTTCGCGGTGCTGCTCCCCGACGAGTTACTCCCCGACGGGGGCCAGACCCTCTCGCGCATGATCGAGGTTGCCGAGGCGACCGGTGAGTCGGTGATCTCGCTGGTCCCGGTCGAGGGGCCCGAGATCTCCAACTACGGCTGTGCTGGCTTCAGCGAGCGCCAGGGCGACGTCATCACGGTCGACCGGCTTGTCGAGAAGCCCGCCTTTGAGGACGCTCCGTCGAATCTTCGGATCACGGGCCGGTATGTCCTCACGCCCGACATCTTCGAAAAACTCGAGCGCACGGCGCCGGGGAGGGGTGGCGAGATCCAGCTGACCGACGCCATGGCGATGCAGATCGACGACCGTGGGATGCGCGGCCTGGTCGTCGACGACGCGGGTTTCGACGCCGGGCAGAAAGCCGACTGGCTCCGGGCCAATGTTGAGCTTTCGCTGCGAGGTGACGATGGCGCTGACGTCGCCGCCATGCTGCGTGCTGCTCTGGAGTCGAACGGCTTCTAGTCTGACGGGGTGATCCCCCTCGACGAAGCCCGTCAGTACGTCCTCGACCGTGTCGCCCGTCTTGGGTCGGCACGCGTGCCGCTCGCCGATGCCGCCGGTCTTGTGCTCGCCGCCGATGTAGTTGCGGCCGAACAGGTTCCCCCGTTCGCGAACACGGCCATGGACGGTTTCGCCGTCCGGGCCGCCGATGTTGCTTCGGTGCCCGTGACCCTCGAGGTCATTGGCACGGTTGCCGCCGGCTCGACACTCGACGGTGCCGTCGGTCCTGGTCAGGCCACCCGCATCATGACGGGCGCGCCGATGCCCGACGGTGCCGACGCCGTGGTCATGGTCGAGAAGACCACCCTCGACGAAGCGGCCGGCACGGTGCTCATCGACCTGTCCGTCTCTGAGGGCAACCATGTGCGTCGTGCCGGTGAGGATGTCGAGCCCGGCGACCTGCTCTTCGCTGCCGGCACCGTGCTCACCGCCGGCCATCTCGGCGTGCTTGCGAGTGTGGGTGTGCAGGAGGTCGAGTGTGTTCGGCGACCGAAGGTGGGCGTGATCTCCACCGGCGACGAACTGGTCGACGACGGCCGACCCCTGCAACCCGGAGAGATCCGCGATTCCAACCGTCGCACCCTCCTCACCCTCGTCGCCGAGGCCGGTTGGGAGGCGGTCGATCTCGGCATCGCGGTCGATCAGCCCGACACGATTCGCGACGCCTTCGCTGCGGGTGCGGTCGAGTGTGATGCGATCCTCTCGTCGGGTGGCGTCTCGATGGGGGCGTTCGACTATGTGAAGGTCGTCCTCGACGAGATTGGCGATATGCGCTGGATGCAGATCGCTATCAAGCCAGCCAAACCGTTCGCCTTCGGTCTCATCGGCACGACACCAGTGTTCGGGCTTCCGGGCAATCCCGTGTCGTCGATGGTGTCGTTCGAGTTGTTCGCCCGGGCGGCGATCGGCTTTATGGCCGGGCATAACGACACCGACCTTCCACTCCTGGGGGCGATCAGCGAGGACACCCTCGGCCACGGCCCCGATGGTAAGACACACTTCCTGCGAGTCGAGGGCCGAATCGACGACACCGGCCGCTGGCACGTGCGCCGGGCCGGTGGCCAGGGTTCACATCAGCTCACGGCGATGGCCAGAGCCGATGCGCTTGCGTTGGCACCCGACGGTGTCGAGATCGAACCCGGCGACGAGGTTCGAATCCTGCCCCTCCGGTAGTCTTCGCACATGGGACGGCAGCTGATCGACGGGTTCGGGCGGGTTCACCGCGACCTGCGCATTTCAGTCACGGACCGCTGCAACTTCCGTTGCCAGTACTGCATGCCCGAGGAAGGGATGCAGTGGACACCTCGCTCCGAGATCCTCACGTTCGAGGAGATCGAGCGAGTCGCCCGGATCATGGTCGAGCGCTACGGGGTCGACGGCATCCGTCTGACCGGCGGTGAGCCGCTGGTTCGTGCCCGTCTCCCGCTGCTCGTCGAGAAGCTCGCCGACCTCGGGGTCGACCTGGCGATGACCACCAACGGGGTGTCGCTGCCGCTGGTTGCCGAGGAACTCAAGAAGGCGGGCCTGCGACGGGTCAACATCTCGCTCGATTCGTTACAGCGAGATCGCTTCCTCGAACTCACCCGTCGCGACGATCTGGATCGCGCGCTCGACGGTGTCGACGCAGCGCTCGCTGCCGGATTCGACCCGGTGAAGGTCAACGTCGTGGTCATGAAGGGCATCAACGACGACGAGGTCCTCGACTTCGCCGAATGGGGACGCGAGAAGGGCGTGATCGTCCGTTTCATCGAGTTCATGCCGCTTGACGCCGACCACATCTGGAACAACTCGCTGGTGCTCACCCAGGCGGAGATCCTCGAGACGCTGCAGTCGGCGTACGACCTCGAGCCGATCGAGCGCACCTCGGCACCGGCCACCCGCTGGCGCTACGCCGACGGGACGGGCGAGATCGGGGTCGTCGCCACGGTGAGCGAGTCCTTCTGCGAAACCTGTGACCGTGTGCGGATCACCGCCGACGGTCAGTTCCGTTCGTGTCTGTTCGCCACCGATGAGACCGACGTCCGGGCGTTGCTGCGCGACGGTTCGTCCGATGACGTTGTTGCCGAGGCACTCGAACGCACGGTGGCGGGAAAGTGGGCTGGTCACCAGATCAATCAGGTGCACTTCATCCGTCCTCGGCGCAGCATGAGTGAGATCGGGGGCTGACATGACCGACCACGGCTTTACCCATCTCGACCCGCTCGGGCGGGCCCGGATGGTCGATGTCACGCCGAAGGAGCCGTCGCACCGTCGGGCAATCGCCCGTGGTCGGGTCCACATGACCCCGGAGACGGCGTCGGCTGTCACCCAGGGGGCGATCAAGAAGGGTGATGTGCTCGCGGTCGCCCGCGTCGCCGGGATTCAGGCCGCCAAGCGGGCGTCGGATCTCATCCCGCTGTGTCATCCACTGATGGTGGGTGCGGTCACGGTCAACTTCGAGATCAACCATGACTCGATCGAGGTCGAGGCAGCGGTCGACACCTTCGACCGCACCGGTGTGGAGATGGAAGCGCTTACGGCGTGTTCGGTCGCGGCGCTGACGATCTACGACATGTGCAAGTCGATGGACAAGTCGATGGTGATCGGCGACATCGCACTTTGGGAGAAGACCGGCGGCAAGTCCGGCACGTATCGCCGTTCCGACGCAGTTGACTAGCCCCACCGTCGACAGGCGGTGACACTGCTTGACGCCGCGAGTGTGGTGACGCAGCGGTCCTGCCGCGGCTGCTAGCCGGTGGCTGAAATGTGCCGCTTGCGTTGCCTCTTGGTGTCGATTCGTCATACAATCGACATCTGGAGTACGGGTTCTACCGACCGGTAGGCCCGAGCGAGTACCCGGTCTCACCGGCCCTGGCGCTCGTCTGGAGGGTTCGACATGACAACGTCGATCGTGTTGCTGGTCTTGAGCGCGGGCTGGGCTGCCTACCTGGCCGTGTGGTTCAAGGACGCTCGGAAGGTGTCGCAGGATCGCACCGACACGATCTCGTCGTTCTCGCACGGGATGGGTTCCCTCGGTGGCACGACCGCTCGCCCTCGATCGCTCACCGCTGCCGGCTTGGTGCTCGCCCCTCGTTCAGCCGGCGCCGCTGCTCGCCGTCGCCGCGAGGTCGCCGCCTTCCTTGGCACTCTTGCTGCGCTCTCGTTCCTGGCCGCCTTCGTGTTCGGCCTGATCGCGCTGCTCGTCCACCTGGTGATCGACCTCGCAATCGTTGCGTACGCCTACGCCGTCGTTCAGCGGCGCAACCTCATTGCCGAGCGTGAGATGAAGGTGCAGATGCTGTATCCCGAGCGTGTCGCCTCGCTCGACGCCGAGCGTCGCCGCCGGGTGAACGCCTGATCCACACACGGTCGAACGGCCCCGGAGCCCGGGGTCGGTTCGGATTCGCATCCGCTACGCTGTGGTCTCCAACGGGGGTGTAGCTCAGTTGGTAGAGCGCCTCGGTCGCATCGAGGAGGCCAGGGGTTCAACTCCCCTCACCTCCACCCCATGAAGTCCCAGCGTCGGTTCCACCGGCCTGGGATTTCGTCGTTTTCGCCTCGGTCTCGGCGGCGCTGCCGATGCCTAGATCCGGGGAATCTGCCCGCCGTCGACTGCGAGGACGTGACCGGTCATCCATGCTGCTTCGTCCGACAGAAGGAAGAGCACCGGGCCGACATGATCACCTGGGGTTCCCATGCGCTTGAGGGCCAAGCTCTGGACGAGCATGTCGTGGAACTCCGCAGGAACCTGCTTCTGCATGGCGGGTGTGTCGGTCGGGCCGGGAGCGATCGCATTGACCCGGATGTGTTGGCTTCCCAGTTCCTGGGCCAGGCACACCGTCACCGAGTTCAATGCGGCTTTGGCGACGCCATAGAAACCCGAAAGCGACATCCACGCCGCCGTGGACGACTGGTTGACGATCGATCCGCCACCCCGTTCCCGCATCGACGGGACAACCGCCCGTGTGCAGTAGGTGGCGCCCAGCACATTGACCCGCATGAAGGTCTCGACGTACGCCGGGTCGGCTGTCGTGATGCCGACCCCCTCCATGTCGCCGAAGATCGCCGCATTGTTGACGAGGTGATCGATGCCGCCGAACGCTTCCGTCGCGGCGGTGGCCATCGCCTCGCAGCTGCCGAGATCGCCGACGTCGGTATGGACGAACAGGGCGCGCTCGCCGAGATCAGCCGCAACTGCAGCCCCTGCTTCTTTGTTGAGTTCGGCGATGACGACGCTGGCCCCCTCGGCGTGCAACGCCCGGGCATACGCTTCGCCGATGCCGCCCCCGGCTCCGGTGACGATGGCGACGCGGTCGGTGAAACGTTGGGTCATCAGGCTTCCTCCATGGTGGTGGTGCGATAGACGGCAGGCATCAGGGCACGGATCGCATCGACGACCGCCACGGCACCCGCAGCGGGGTCGCCGAGCGTCATGGCCAACTCGAGATCTTTCGTTGCGATGCCGACCTGGGTCTCGAGCATGGTGCGGAACTCGCCCGTGACATGTTCTGGGCCGATGGCGAGCAGCCCGGCCCATTGCTCGGTGAGCGCCCCGAGCATCCCGGTATGTCGCCATGCCTCGAGCAGCGCAGTCGGGTCGCCGCCGGTGTTCGCCACGCCGTCGTGGGCGATGGCGGCTGCGGTGAACTGGGCGTAGGTCATCACGTTGACGGCGATCTTCAGCGCCGCGCCGGAACCGATGGGTCCAGCATCAATGACCTTCGAGCCGTAGACCTCGAGTACCTCGGTGACGATCGGCGGAGCGTCGGTGAGCCCGCCGGCGAAGATCGCAAGCTCGCCTCGACGGGCTGCTTCATCGCCGCCCGCAACGGCGGCATCGAAGACGAGGCCCTCCCACGCCGCCACCCGGGTCTGGGCGGCGCGGATCGTTTCAGGGTGGACCGTCGAGTGGATGAGCAGGATCTGGCCTGCCCGCCCGACGGTGGCGAGTTCGTCGATCACGGCATCAAGGTGCGCGGCGGCGGGGACACACGTGCTGATGATGTCGGCCTGCTCGGCGACCTCCTCGGTGGAGCCTGCTGCGGTCGCGCCGCGCTCGACAGCGGCGTCGACTGCAGCGGGGTTCACGTCATGGGCGAGCACGGCGGCACCGCTCGTCGCCAGGCGTTCGCACATGGCCGATCCCATCATGCCGAGGCCGATGTAACCGTGGACCGTCATCGTGCACTTCCGGGTGCTGGTCGGGCGAGTGCCTTGGTCTCCAGGTACTCCTCGAAGCCGGCGACACCCATTTCTCGTCCGATGCCGGATTGCCGGTAGCCGCCGAACGGCACATCGGCGGAGTACCAGACGCCGCCGTTGACCGACATCGTGCCGGTGCGGATCCGACGAGCGACCGCAAGCGCCCGCTCGTCGTCGGCGCCGAAGACATGCCCGGAAAGGCCATAGATCGAGTCGTTCGCGATNCGCACGGCGTCATCGTCNTCGTCNTAGGGGATNGCGACGAGCACGGGGCCGAAGATCTCCTCGCGTGCCACCCGCATCTCGGGCGTGACGTCGGCGAGCAGTGTNGGGAGGTAGAACGCNCCTCCGTCGAGTCCCTCCGGGCGAGCCCCNCCGCAGACGATCCTTGCGCCCTCNTCGAGGGCGGACTGCACATAGCCCTCGACNCGATCGCGCTGTCGGAGATCGATGAGTGGCCCCATCGTGGTGCCCTCGACCGTGGGTGGGCCTGGCGTGATNCTGCCGAAGAGTTCGCCGATGGCGGTGACGGTCTCGTCGTACCTCGACCTCGGGATCAGGATGCGGGTCGAGAGTGCGCAGCCCTGCCCGCAGACAAGCGCCGTGCCGAACGCAGCCGTCATGGCCGGGCCGCTGACGTCGTCGAGGTCGTCGAGCAGGATCATTGCCGACTTGCCCCCGAGTTCCAGGAACACCTTGGTCACATGCTCCGCCGCCGCTCGCATGATGGTTTTGCCCGTCGCCGTCGAGCCGGTGAAGGAAATCATGTCGACGCGCGGGTCCTCCGTGAGGAGTGCGCCGATGGTCGGGTCGGCGGCCGAGATCACGTTGAAGACTCCCGGGGGGATGTCGGTGTGCTCGGTGACGAGTCGACCGAGTGCCAGTGCGCTCCATGGGGTCTGTGGTGCCGGCTTCAACACGACCGAGCATCCGGCGGCGAGCGCCGGTGCGGTCTTGGCGAGGTTGATCTGTGTGGGCACGTTCCACGGGGTAATCGCCGCCACGACCCCGATCGGTTCGCGTTCGGTCCAACGTTCGGCCGGCCCGCCGACCGTGTCGGCGATGCCGAGCGGTGTCGTCCATTCGAACGACTCGGCGAGGTCGGCGTAGTAGGGGAGGAACTTCAGTGGCTCGCCGAGGTGAGCCACGTCGCACGCCGCTTGCGGTGCGCCGACTTCGGCCATCGTGATCTCGGTCATCTCCGTCACGTGATCGCGAAGCGCAGCATCGAGTTGCCGGAGTCCGCGCACGCGCAACGCAACATCGTCAGCCCATCCGCTCTCGTCGAACGCCCGCCGGGCGGCAACGAGCGCTCGTTCGATGTCGGCCGGTGAGGCGTCGGCTGCGACACCGATCTCCTGGCCGGTCGACGGGTCGATGTTGGGGTAGGTCGCGCCTCCCTCGGCGGCGACGAGTTCACCGTCGATCGTCAGGCGGGTCTCCGGCCAGCTCATGATGCAGCTCCGACGCGAGGCCCGGGACTGAACGTGATGGGGAGGCTCGTCCAACCCGTGACGTTGGAGGAATGAAAGCGCACCTTGTGTTCGTGATCGACGACGTAGTCGGGCAGACGGGCGTGGATCTGCTCAAGGGCGACACGCCCTTCGAGGCGGGCAAGCGCCGCACCCAGGCAGAAGTGGGCGCCATAGCCGAAGCCGAGGTGCCGGTCGGGGGTGCGCGTGACGTCGAAGACTTCGGCGGACTCGCCGAACTCGCGCTCGTCGTGGTTCGCGGCGCCGATGAGCAACAGCACCGAGTCGCCGGCCCTCATCGTCTGACCGTGACGCTCAATGTCGGTGGTCAAGGTGCGGTGCATGTACTGCGTCGAGTTGTGGAACCGGAGCACCTCCTCGACCGCAGTCGCCACGCGTTCGGGCTCGCCGGCGAGCAGTGCCTGCTGATCGGGATGGCGGGAAAGAAGTTCGACGGCGTTCGCGACCATCTTGGTCGTGGTTTCGTGCCCGGCGATCACGAACAGCACACAGAAGCCCAGCAGTTCCTGCTCGTTGAGCTTTCGGCCGTCGACCTCGGCATCGAGGAGGTCGGTGATCAGGCCGGTGCGATCACCGGCACGGCGGGACTCGAGGTCCTGCACGAAATAGCCGAGCAGTTCGAACATCCCGTTCATCGCTTCTTCGGGGATCTGCATCGATCCGTCCTCGCGGATGAGGATCTTGTCGGCAGACACCCGCAGGGCGTCGCGATCGTGCTCGGGGATCCCGAGGACGGCGCTGATGACATCCATCGGAAACGGCCCGCTGATGTCGTTGACGAGATCGCAGCTGCCCGCTTCGATGACCTGGTCGATGTAGCCGTCGACGATGCGGCGGACCTCATCCTCCATGGCGAGGACTCGACGACCGGTGAAAACGCGCGAGACGATCGAACGAAACGCCGTGTGGTCCGGCGGGTCGAGATCAATCATCTGCTGGAACGAGGCATCGCCGCTTCCGACTGGACGTCGCGCTTCGAGGGCCACGCCACCGGCCGACGAGAACGTCTCGTGGTCGCGGAAGGCATCCTGAACGTCGTCGAAGCGACTGAGCACCCAGAATCGCAGCTCCTCGTTCCAGTACGCCGGCGCCTCCTCTCGCAACCGGCGGTACGTGTCGTAGGGATCGTCGTGCAGCGAGAAGGCGTACGGGTTGTAGGTGACGGCATCGCTCATGTGGCGTCACCCTCGCTTGCTGCCTCGAACGCCGCGATGATCTCCTCGGTGGGGGCGGTGAAGTCGGCAACGTTCGGATACCCGGCGTACGGCGCGAGTTGGATGAGGCATTCGCGAAGCTGCTCGGGGGTGAGCTCGCCCCGATCGAGCGCTGATCGGGCCTGCACCTTCCACGTCTCGGTCGAGCCGAACGCAGCGATGGCGCCCATCACGAGCAGTCGGCGATCGCGGATGGAGAGCTCCGGTCGATCCCACACCGTGCCGAAGATCGTCTCGAGCATGACGTCGTAGAACGGCATCGTGCCCTTGGGAATGGGAAACACGTTGCCGGCGTAGACCTCGTTAATCTTCGCTGCGCCGCGTTCCCAGCGGTCAGTCGTGTCGTCGCTCATGAGGCCTCCGTGTCGGTGGGTGGAATCCGTGCGTCGAACTTCAGCTCGGAACTGTCGACCGCGGGGTGGTTGAGAGCTACGGCGAAGGCATCGGCCAAGGCCCGGCCCACGTCGGTCGTCTCCATCATGTGGCCNACGTTGATGCCTTGTTCAATCCATCGAGGCAGCGCTCGCCCGAGGATCTCCATGTCGCCCATGTGGTTCGCGAACTCGGTCGGCTGGGCGTTCCCCATCACGACCCGGATGAATCGGCGATCGGGATGTTCGGCTCGCCAGGCGCGGATGCACTGATCGAGCGCCGCCTTCGTCGCCGAATAGGGCGCGAAGAAGGCGTTGTTGTCCTCGACCGTTCGCGAAGAGATGAATGCCACNNCGCCATCNGGGTCGAGATGGTCGAGTGCGGCACCGGCGACCAGGTTGGCGCCGACGACATTGACGCGGAAGACGTCAACCCATCCATCGGGGTCGGTCTCGGCGAGTGGCTGGAGGAGACCGAAGCCGGCGACGTAGACAACCAGATCGAGGCCGCCCATTCGCTCGGCCGCGGTGGCGACCATTGCTCGCACGGCCCCGGGGTCGGTGGCATCAGCAGCGATCGCATTGCCAGCGCCCCAGTCGGCGATGAGGGAGTCGAGCTTGTCGTGGCGGCGGGCGGAGATCGTGACGCTCGCACCGGCCTCAATCGCTGCGTGCCCCAGCGCAGCACCGATCCCGGCAGATGCGCCGACGATCAGGACCCGTCGTCCGGCCAGTGCGTCGTCCATGTGATCACCCTTCCGCTCGTTGGTCGGCCGTGCCCGCATTCGCGCCACGATCGTCGAGATCAGCGGCAGGCCCAACGGATTGGCCAGGTGGTCGATGCGGCGGTGCCCGTACCCGAGCCTGACCGTGAACTTCGAGAGAAGTTCGAGACGGTCAGGCCCGGGTCGCTCGCGCCGGCGTCATCGCCGCCATGCTTCGCGACGTCGGGATCAGTCGCGAGGCGCGAAGCTCCAGTCCTGACGTCCGGTGATGCAGACCGCTTCGCCGTTGGCGCGAACGTACGGGTACGGCTGATCGCACGGATAGCTGAAGTCCAAGGTCTGGATGGCATCGGGCATCTGACCCTTGCCAGGAGTGATCGATGCCGGGCTCATGCCCGACAGGTCGAGTGGACCAAGGTTGTTCAGCGCTGTCGTGATGTCGTCACGGGTCGGGTTGTCACCGGCGTCGTAGATCGCCCGAGCCATCACCCGCAGGATCGAGCAGATCGAGATCGCCATGCCAAAGGCCGAGTCGCCGCCCTGGTCTTCCCACTGGTGGTTTGCGCCGATGGTGTTGTTGTCGTTGTAGAGGTCGACGCAGAGGTTCTGGTACGGGCTCGGCTGGTAGCCGTCGTTGCGATACTCGCCGGTCGTGCGGAAGTCGTTGATGATCGCGCCGTCGTACAGCGCACCTGACGCCGGGTTGTTGGTGATCTGACCGGCAACCAGTTCGCTGGACTGGCTGTTGAAGTCCGAGGCGAGGAATTGCACGTCGCCAGGTTCAAAGCCCTGGTTGACCATCTCGTCGACGTAGCCCGGAGCGGTGAGGATGCCCATCACGTTGAAGAAGTGCGTGATGCCGGCGTTGCGCATGTTGGTCACGGAATCGACCACACCCTCGGTGCAGATCGTGCTTCCGTTGCATCCGATCACGTCGTAGACGACCTCGACACCGGCGGCCTCCAGCGGTGCGATGAGCGACTCTTCGACCGTCTCGGGTTGGCCCGGGGTGTCGGGGGAGGCAACACCAAGAATGCTGTCGGAGGTGAGTACGCCCGAGTCGAGGAACCGGGCGGCAGCGAACTCAAGGCTCTCGGAGTTGGTGTTGGCGAGGCTCACGAGCCGGCCTTCACCGCGATCCATGAAGTCCTGGGGCTGACCCTGGGTCGAAATAAAGATCGTCTCCTTCGCCTCGACGATGCACACCGTCGCTGCGCCTTGGAAGCCCGAGCTATTGAGGATCATCACGGCGTTGAGGTCCTCGGTGGCCTTCAGACAGGCCTCGTTGCGCTCGGTNTCNGTGGTNGGACCGAACAAGGGAACCTCNATCAACTCGAGNGCGACCTGGCGGCCGCGAATGCCGCCGCACTCCTCGTTGATGTACTCGACGTAGACGCGGAACATCTCGTTCACGTCGCCGACCGGGATGCCGAAGCCGATGTTGATCGCGTCCTCCAGCCTCGACCGGATGTGCACGATCGAGATCGAGTCGGCCTTGATACCGTCGTCGGTTGCCTGCGGGTCCGTCGCTGCATCGTGGGCGACACAGAAGGCGTCGAGTTGGGTGAAGGGATGATCGCCGCGATCGAAGCCCGCTTGGAACTCGGCGAAGATGCCGCCTCGGGGGTCGTCGTAGGTGTTGGGACCGTCCTCGGTTTCGGCAGCGCCGGGGTCCTCTTCAGTCTCGGGCTCCGGTTCGTCAGCTTCCGTTTCGTTGTCTTCGGCCGGTGCGTCGTCGACCGCTTCGGTCTCGCCGCCATCATCGGCTGANTCGTCGACCTCGCCGCCGCATGCTGTCGCAAGCAGCGCAAAGACCAACAGCAGCCAGACCCACGGTCGTGCATTCGTCGTTCGCACTGTGAACCCCCCAGGAGATTTTCCTGACGCCATGTCAGGTGGTAGAAGTCTGTTCACAAGGTTCAGTGAGACACAAGTCACACTCGACGATGCCGTGATCGGGGGGAGGGTCATGCGAGACCGGGGGCTCGAGGACGACAACGCCGCGAGTCTCGCTGCAGCCGTTCTCGACGAAGAGGCTGCCCGGCAGCGCACCCAGGCCGAACGCGACGGTGGGGTCACTCTCCCCGACGACCTTCTCCCCGGCGTCGGCGACGAGCCGATGACCTTGCGGGAGGCATTCGCTGCTGGAGGCAAGGGCATGGCCATCCTCCTGCTGTTGCTCAACCTGGTCGACGAACTGCCCCGAACCGTTCGCGTCCTCGCCCCCGACATCCAGCGCAGCCTCGGGATCTCTGACACGGTCCTGTTCGGCGTGCTCGGGTTCGGTGGTGTCGCCCTCGTCCTCGGCACCGTGCCGATGGCAGCGCTCGCCGACCGCATCAATCGGGTCGTTCTCGTTCCGATCATGTCGTTCTTCTGGGCCGGCACGACCTTCCTGTCCGGCTTGGTTGTCAACCCGTTCCAGCTCTTCTGGACCACGGCCGGCACCGGGCTCGGGCAGGCCTATCGCATCCCCGTGTCGAACTCGTTGATCACCGACACCTACCCGATTCAGGCCCGGGCGCGTATCTTTGCGTTCGAAGGGGTCGGTCGACCGATCGGACAGCTGCTCGGGCCTCTCATGGTGGGCGGCATTGCCGTGCTCATCGGCGGCGACGACGCATGGCGGTGGGCTTACTTCATCCTGGCCTTGCCGCCGGTGTTGCTCGGCATCTTCGCCCTGCGCCTCTCCGAACCCGAGCGCGGACGCTTCGAACAAGAGGCGGTCCTCAGCGGAGAGGACGCCCTCGACGTCGACGAACTCGAACCCTCGATGAGCACGGCGTTCGCTCGCCTCCGAAAGATCCGGACGTTCTACGCGCTCGCGACCGGGATCGGGGTGGTCGGGTTCGCGCTGATCGTCGTGCCCGGCCAGTTCAACCTCCTCCTCGACCGCAAGTACGCCCTCGACGCCCTCGAACGCGGCATCGTCGAATCACTCATCTGGCTCGGTTCGCTCATCGCCATTCCGATCGCCGGTCGGGTCTTCGGCCGGAAGTTCCGTGAAGATCCCGACTCCGTGGTCCGCATCATGGGAACGCTGATCATGGCGGCCGGCATCGTGTATCTCGTCGTCCTGCCGATCAAGGTCCTCGGGGTGCTGATCGTCGGGCTGGCCCTTGCCCAGGCGTTGATCTCCGCAGCACTGGTCGCCGCGCCGATGATCATCGCCGCCGTCTCCCCCTACCGCATCCGCACACAGGCGTTCTCGTTGCTGCCCGTCTTCATCTTCTTGATGGGTGGGTTCGGCGGCGGCGTGCTCGGCGGCCAGATCTCCGATGTCTACGGCAATCGCACGGCGATGCTCATCCTCGGCCCGCCCGGCGCGCTTATCGGTGGTTGGCTGATCCGTCGCGGTGCACACCACATCCGACGCGACATCTCGTTGTCGGTCGAGGAGATGCTCGAAGAACAAGAGGAAGCCCGCCGCATCCTCGATGATCCGGAGGCGGTCCCTGCGCTGCAGGTCCGCAATCTCGATTTCAGCTATGGGCCCGTCCAGGTGCTCTTCGATGTTTCGTTCGAGGTCGGGCGCGGGGAAGTCGTCGCCCTGCTCGGCACGAATGGCGCAGGAAAGTCGACACTCCTTCGAGCCGTCTCCGGGCTCGGCATCCCTGACCGAGGCGTGGTGCGGCTCAACGGCCGCACCGTCACCTACGCCGAAGCCGAGACCCGTTACCGGGTCGGCATCGTGCAGCTTCGTGGCGGCGCCGGCACCTTCCCGCACCTCACGATCGAGGACAACCTCCGCACCTCACTGCTGAGCACCGACCTCGACCGGGCCGAAGTCGATCAGCGTATTGCTGCCGCGCTCGCCCGTTTCCCGGCCCTCGAAGGCCGCCTCGACGAAACCGCCGGATCATTGTCGGGTGGGCAACAGCAGATGCTCGCCCTTGCGATGACCCTCGTGCAGGAACCCGATGTCCTGCTCATCGACGAGCTGAGCCTGGGGTTGGCGCCGGTGATCGTGCAGGACCTTCTGCGAGTGGTCGAGGAACTCAAAGCCGAAGGGCAGGCGATGGTGATCGTCGAACAGTCCCTCAACGTCGCGCTTGCGTTCGCCGACCGGGCCGTGTTCATGGAGAAGGGCCAGGTGCGGTTCTCCGGGCCAGCCCAGGAGCTCCTCGAACGTGGCGACCTCGCCCGAGCGGTCTTCCTCGGAGGTGAGGGCGGATGATCGAGATCGCCGGGATCGAGATCGCCTCACAGGCGATCGTGAGCGGCCTGGTCTCGGGCCTGATCTACGCAGCGTTCGCCGCCGGATTCGTTCTGATCTACCGGTCGACCGGGGTGCTCAACTTCGCCCAAGGTGAACAGGGAGCGTTCGGACTCGCCCTGTTCGTCCTGCTCAACGCCAACTACGACGTGCCCTGGTGGGCGGCGTTCGTCCTGGCGGTCGTCGGCTCCGCCGTGGTGGGCGCGCTCATCGAACTCTTGGTCGTTCGTCGCCTGTTCTCGTCACCGCGACTCGTCTTGTTGATCGCCACGATCGGTGTGGGGCAGATCCTGCTCCTCGCCCGAGTTGCCTGGATCCCCGATATCAACGACTTCAACGCGATTCCCACCGCCGTGTCGTTCGTCTGGGAGCCGACCAACAGTCTCCGCATCGACGCCCGCCAGACATCGGTCATCTTCATCGTGCCGTTGCTCGTCGTGGCGCTCGGCGCCTTCCTCACCCGAACTCGATTCGGGCTCGCGATCCGTGCGTCGGCCAGCAACGCCGACACCGCCCGTGTCTATGGCACCTCGCCCCGACGGGTCTCGACCATCGTGTGGGCCACCGGCGGTGCGTTCGCAGCGGCNACGGCGATCCTCATCGGCCCCTTCAGCTTCTCCCAGGCCGGCTTCGTCGACGACACCGGCGCAGCGTTGACCGCCGATCTGCTCGTGCCNGCGTTGCTGGTCTCGATGCTCGCCCGCATGCGCTCCTTGCCGGCGGCGGTCTGGGCGGGCATGGCGGTCGGAGTCGTCGAGCGCCTGATCGCCACCAATTTCGACGACCGCACCCTGCCCGATCTGATGATGTTCATCGCCACCGTGCTCGTGGTGCTCTTCCTCAGCCGGGAACGAGGTGAGGAGGGCAACTGGTCACTCTCCCCGCAGTCCCGGCCGGTGCCTGAACGTCTTGCGTCGATCTGGTGGGTCCGCAACCTCAACCGGATCGGGTTCGTGTTCCTCTTTGCGGCGTTGGCCGCAATCCCGATCTTCGTGACCTCGTTCTCGGGCCTCTTCCTGTGGAGCCGAGTTCTGGTGTGGGCGATCGTCGCCGTGTCGCTCACCATCCTCACCGGCTGGTCGGGACAGATCTCGCTCGGCCAATTCGCGTTCGTCGGTGTCGGCGGCATGGCCACCATCGCCTTGACCAACGGTCACGACCTCCCAATTCCGCTGGATCTCTTCGACGCGAGTCCAACCCTCGCCTGGCTGCCGGCGGTGGTGATGGCGACCCTGTTCGGGGTCGTGATCGCGCTGCTTGTCGGGCTTCCAGCGCTGCGGGTTCGTGGCCTCTTCCTCGCCGTCGTCACCTTGGCGTTCGCCGTCATGTGTGTCACCTGGCTCTTCGAGCAGGACGCGTTCACGGGCGGCAGCACCATCCCGGCGAATGCCCAGCCACCCGTGTGGTTCGGCTTCGACTTCGGTGAGGGCCAACGGGGCAAGTACTACCTCAGCCTGGCGTCGCTGATGGTGGTCGCCTGGATCGCCGCTCGCATCCGTGCCTCGGGTCTGGGCCGCAGCCTCATCGCCGTCCGGGACAATCCCGAGATGGCGTCGGCATCCACCGTGGCGCCGGCGCGGACAAAGCTCATCGCGTTCGCCATCTCCGGCGGCGTCGCTGCCTACGCCGGCGGCCTGCTCGTCTTGATCGAACCGAGCGTCAACCCCGGGGTCACCTTCGCCCCCGGGCAATCCATTCAAGCGATCGTGATGGCGATCATCGGCGGCCTCGGCTCGGTGGCGGGCCCGATCCTGGGCTCGCTGTGGGTGCTCGGCATCCGCGAACTCGTCCCCGACGAACTCCGGGATCTCCAGCAGCTACTCACCTCCGATATTGGCCTCCTCATCTTGTTGATGTACCTCCCGGGCGGGTTGCTGCAGATCGTGTACGTCCTTCGTGATCGCGTGCTCGATTTCGCCGAGTCGCGTCTGCCCGAAGCCGATGGGCCGCCGCCGGTTCCCGCCGTGGCGAAGGCCCCGCCGAGCCGGAGCGAGCGGGCCGCAGCGGTGACGACCGGTCCAGCACTCGAAACCGAGGAGATCTCGGTCAGCTTCGGCGGCAATGTGGCGGTCGATCGGGTCTCGTTCCGGGTCGAGCCCGGCGAACTCGTCGGCCTGATCGGCACCAACGGCGCCGGCAAGTCGACCCTCCTCAACGCGATCAGCGGCTTCGTGCCGTCGACGGGCGCCGTGCGGGTCCAAGGGGTCGATGTGGCGAGCATGCCCGCTGCGGCCCGGCATCGAGTCGGGCTCGGGCGAGGATTCCAGGCCGCTCGTCTCTATCCGGATCTCTCCGTGCGGGAGACGCTGCAGGTGGCGCTCGAAGCCCGCCATCGTTCGCCGGTCGTTGCGTCGATGCTCGGGGTGCCGCCATCGTTGGCCGGTGAGCGACGAAAGCGAGCCGAAGCCGANGAGATNATCGACTACCTCGGTCTGGGCCGCTACGCCGACGAACCGACCGGGCACCTGTCCACCGGCACCCGCAGGATCGTCGAACTCGGCGGTCTGTTGGCGGTCGACGCCCGAGTGCTGTTGCTCGACGAACCCACCGGCGGTGTTGCCCAGCGAGAAACCGAAGCGTTCGGCCCGCTGATTCGCCGGATTCAGCGCGAACTCGACGCTGCGGTCGTGGTGATCGAGCACGACATGCCGTTGGTCATGAGCATCTCGGATCGGGTGTACTGCCTGGAGTCCGGCATCGTGATCGCCGAGGGCACGCCCGATGAGGTCCGCGAGAATGAGGCGGTCATCGCCAGCTACCTCGGCACCGACGAGCGGGCCATCCAGCGATCCGACAGCTAGCGGCGGTCAGTTAAGCCCGGGCTGGTCGAGGAAGCGTTCGTCGACGTCGACCGTCAATCGGGTACGCGGCGACGCTGTATTCGGAGTTCACCCGGATCGAGGGGCCGCCACGTGACCTCGTCGACCACCNTGGCCCGAACCGCCGCTAGGCTCNCGCGGAAGGCGAACTCGAGTGGAGGACGCTTGCGTTCAGGCCAGAAGTGGTCCTCGCCGTAGCGCCACATGGCGATCAGTACATCGCTCGCAGCCCGGCCCTTCTCGGTGAGGACATACTCGTGTCGCACCGGGTGCTGCTGNTACGCAACCTTCTCCATCAACCCCTCATCGACGAGTCGGGTGAGCCTCGACGAGAGGGTGGCCCGGCTGATGTCGAGGTTCTTCTGGAAGTCCTCGAAGCGCTGCACCCCGAAGAGCGCGTCCCGGAGGATGATTGGTGTCCACCAGTCGCCGAACAGATCGGCGACGCGGGCGATGGGGCAAGGGTCGGTGTCGAAACGGGTGCGCCTCACACCTTCTCCAGCCGAGCCCGCACGTGTTTGTGGTGCGGGGTACCGGCGAACCAGTCGCGATCGTCGACCGACGTCAGTTCGTTGAGGTAGACCCCGAGGTCGGTGTCGGCGTCGGCACCCGGCCATGACAGGCCCTGGCCGTTCGGNAGCGACACCATNCCCGGCAGCATCGAGTCAGAGATTTCGACATTGCTGATCGCTTCGCCCGCCTTGGTGACGATGCGGATCTTGGCGCCGTGCTCGACGTCGAGCGTGGCGGCGTCGTCGGGATGAAGACGAAGGCCGGTGGTCGGGTGCTTTCGGCGCCATTCGGGATCGCGCATCGCCGTATTGGCGGTCGACGAGCGGCGTTCGCCGGCCGCAAGGATGAAGGGATACTCGTCGTTGGTCACCCGAGGGTCCTCGTCGGCGAGCGATCGGAACTCCTCGACAAGCTCGTCGACGATCAGATTGATCTTCTTGTCGTCGTAACGCATGCGATCCCAGGTGGCCTCGTACGAGTCGCTCGAGAAGGCAACACCGCTCGGGTTGTCGAGGATCGCCTTGAACAAATCGTTGCCGCTCGCATAGCCGGCCCGAGCAGCGGACTCGGGGTTGCTGGTCACGAAGGTCTGTGAGAGGCCCCAGATCGCGGCGGCGGATTCCATGCCCTCAGGCANAACCGGACCGAGCGTCTCGTACAACACGACCGGGAGGTATCGGCCGAGGTCAGGACTGGCCGCGATGACCGACAGGAAGGCATCTGCGTAGGCGTCGAGNCCNTGGGTTGCGGCGGCGTGCAGNGGAGCGAGGTCGTCGTCGTTGTAGACCCCCAGTTCGCGGCAGAGGCGGCGGTGGATCTCGGGCTCGGGCAGAACACCGTCGATCGGATCGACGATCGGCGGCCGCAGATGGAAGAAGTTCTCCGGAAACTCGAAGGTGAAGAAGGTGGCTTCCGCCTTCTCGTACTGGGTGCTGGTCGGCAGGACGTAATCTGCACACTCGGCGGTTTCGGTCATGGCGACGTCGATCACCACCGAGAACTCGAGCGCCTCGAAGGCCTCACGCCAGCGCTTGGTGTCGGCCAGCGAGTGCACCGGATTCGACGATTCGACGAACGCCGCGCGCAGCCGGTCGGGATGGGTGGTGAGGATCTCATCGGGGATGCCGTTGCACGGCATCAGGCCGCCGAGGATGCGATGGTTGCCGACCGGCGTGCGACGATCGCCACCNCCACCTCCGCCTGCGAGTTTCCCGAACGCCGTGTGAAGGTTCATCCCACCCTTCACCCCGAAGTTGCCGGTGAGGATGAAAATCAGCTTTTCGAGATAGCTGTTGAGGGTCGAGTGGGGGGCCATCTGGATGCCGAGATCCTCGAAGATCGCGCAGCTCTCGGCCTGAGCCATCGTCGTGGTGGCGTGGCGGATTTGGTCGAGCGGCACTCCGGCCTTGTCGGCCCACTCGTCGAGGTTGACGATGGCGAGCATCGCCTCGAGTTCGTCGAGACGGTTGGCCCGCTCGGCGAGGTACGCGCGGTCGGCGAGATCTTCGGTGACGAGAATCTTGAGCATCGCGCCGAGAAGCCAGGCGTCTCCGCCGGGACGGACCCGCAAGTGGATGTCGGCGATCTCGGCCGACTCGGTGACGCGGGGGTCGATGATGATGAGCGTGCGGTCGGGATCGTTCGCCATCTCCTTGATGACGGTGCGAGCCCGAGGGATGCCGTGCGAGTGCCAGGGATTCTTGCCGAGGAACACGCCGCAGGCGGTGTGCTCCATGTCGGGGGTGGTATGGCACGACATCGCGCCGAAGAGCTGCCCGTCGACCCAGAACTCACCGGTCTTCTCTTGGGCGAGCGCGTTCGAGGAGTACTTCATGCCGAGAGCCTTGCGGGTGGCTCCGGAGTAGCCGCCGGGCAGGTGGTTGCCCTGGCCGCCACCGCCGTAATAGAAGATCGTCTCGCCGCCGTGCTCGTCGCGGACCTTCGCCAGGCCGGCGGCGACTTCGCGGATCGCCGTGTCCCAGTCGACCTCCTCGTAGGTGCCGTCGGCACGTCGCCGCATCGGGCTCGTGAGCCGGTGCGGGTTGTTCTGATAGTGGTCGAGGCGGAGTGCCTTCTCGCAGGTGTAGCCCTGACTGACCGGGTTGTTCTTGTCGCCTCGGACGCGGGCGAACGTGCGACCGTCGTCGGCGAGTTTGATCTCGACACCGCAGTTGATGCTGCAGAGGTTGCAGGCCGTCTGGTGCCACACGGCCTCCGTGCTGCTCGAGACGGATGTTGGGATGCGCTCGCTGCTCGTCATGGGTCTCGTCTAGCGCACCCGGACAGTGGGTTCAACAAATGAACCCACTGGAGTGGCGTCAGGGACGCTGCCTTCTGCGCTCACCGTCACCGGCCCGGCCCCTCATCTCTGCGGCCTGACCGCGCGCCGGCCGCTTCGAACCCACCGGCACGGGCTTGCCCGTCGGTCATGGAGCGGTTTGTTACGGGGCGGTGAACTCTGACCCCCGAGGGAATTGACAAGAGCGTCGTTTGACGTAGCCTCAGGCTTGCATTCGATCCTGGGAGGGGTACCTCATGCAACGCCGACTCTGGCAACTTCTCGCTGTCCTACTCGCCTTCACTCTCGTCGCCGCTGCGTGCGGTGACGACGACGAGACATCGAGCTCGTCGTCCGACGCTGAGAGCTCGTCGTCTGACGCTGAGAGCTCGTCGTCTGACGCTGAGAGCTCAGAATCCGACTCTGGCTGTGAGCGCAGCGGGAGTACCGCTAACCCGATCAAGCCGGACGACACCACCAGCGACGTCGATGCGAGCGACGTGACCGCTGCGTTCGTGTACCTGACCGATCCGGGGGACGCAGGCTGGACCTGGGCCCACCACCGCGGTGCCGAGCAGGCTGCTGAGGCGACTGGAGCGAACTTGCTGACGGTCGAAAACATTCCCGAGGGCAGCCCCGAATTCGAGCAGTCGGTTCGAGACTTCATCGCTGACGGCGCTGACGCCGTGTTTGCGACTTCCTTCGGCTACATGGACGCGATGGAAGCCCTGTCGGCTGAGTTCCCCGACGTCGATTTCTTCCACGCGACTGGCTACCTCAGCAACGACTCCAACTTCGGCAATTACTTCGGCCGGATCTACCAGGCTCGCTATCTCACCGGCCTTACCGCCGGCGCAGCGACGGAGACCAACGAGATCGGCTACGTGGCTGCGTTCCCCATTCCTGAGGTGATCCGCGGCATCAACGCCTTCACCCTCGGTGTGCGCGAGGTCAACCCGGACGCCACCGTCACCGTCAACTGGACCAGCACCTGGTTCGACCCGGCCGTTGAGGGCGAGGCTGCGCAGGCCCTCCTTGATGGTGGTGCCGACGTCATCGCAATGCACCAGGACTCCACCGCCGCCGGTGAGCGCGCCGAGGCAGCATGCGCCCGTTGGATCTCCTACAACTCCGACATGAGCGAGTTCGCCCCGAACGCCTACCTGTCGTCGGCCATCTGGAACTGGGGCCACTACTACGCCCTGGCCATCGAATCGGTGGCTGATGGATCGTTCGCTGGTGGCGGCACCTGGCCCGGCATGGAGACCGGCATGGTGCAGATCGGTTCGCTGGCGGACGACGTGTCGCAGGACATCCGCGACCTCATCGATCAGCGAAGCCAGGAAATGATCAGTGGAAGCTTCGACCCGTTCACCGGCCCGATCAACGATCAGGACGGCAACGAGATCATCGCCGCCGGGGTGACCCCGCCTGACTTCGCTGATGATGGCCTGTTCCTTCTCGGCATGAGCGTCTTCGTTGAAGGCGTGGTCGGTTCGGCCGAAGGGTGATCCACCCTGCCGTCGAACTCGACGGCATCTGGAAACGGTTTCCCGGCGTTGTTGCCAATGCCGGGGCGGGCCTCACGGTTCGCCCCGGCACGGTGCACGCCGTGCTTGGTGAGAACGGTGCCGGGAAGACCACGCTGATGAATTGCCTCGCGGGCGTCTACCGCCCGGATGAGGGCCATATCCGACTCGATGGCCAGGAGATACGGTTCTCGGCGCCATCGGATGCCCTTTCTGCAGGCATCGGGATGGTGCATCAAGAGTTCCGTCTCGTTCCCACGTTCACGGTCGCCGAGAACGTCGTGCTGGGCGCAGCCCCGACATTCATCGACACGTCGCAGATTGAGCAGCAGGTTGGTGTGCTGGCCGACCGCTTCGGTTTCGAAGCCGAGCCGGACCGTCCAGTGTGGCAACTCTCGATGGGGGAGCGGCAGCGAGTCGAGATTCTGAAAGCGCTTTGGCGGGACGCTCGAGTCCTCATTCTCGACGAGCCCACTGCGGTCCTGACGCCACAGGAGGCGGTCGAACTCGGCGAGGTTCTGCGGCGCATGGTGGAAGATGGCCGCTCCGTAATCTTCATCTCGCACAAGCTCGATGAGGTTGTCTCCTTCTGCGACGAAGCGACAGTTCTGCGCGGCGGGGAGACTGTGGCGGCGTCGATTCCCGTCGCTGACGTTGACGCAGCTGAGCTTGCCCGGCTCATGGTCGGCGATACCAAGGTCGAAGGGGTTCCGATTGCCGTGGCCATGCCCGGCGATCCTGCGCTGGTCATCAAGAACCTCTCGGTCCGTGATGCTCGAGGCCTGTTGGCCGTCGATGACGTATCGCTCGAGGTCCGTTCCGGCGAGATTGTCGGGATCGCTGGTGTGGCCGGCAACGGTCAGCGGGCGCTCACCGACGCCGTAGCCGGTCTTGAGTCGGTGGAGAGCGGCACAGTCACCGTGATGCAAGCTGACGTGACAGATGCGCCACCGCAGCAGCGCTTTGCTGCCGGGCTCGCCTACGTGCCCGAGGACAGACTCGGCGTGGGTCTCGCCCCAAAGCTTCCCGTCACCGAGAACGCCGTGATGCGGGAGTACCGAAAGCTCCGTCGGGGTCCCATCCTCAACTGGGCGTCCGCCCGAAGTTTCATGGAACGCATCGTGAAGGAATTCGAGGTGAAGATCGGAAAGCGCGAGGCCCCGCTGGCAGGGCTCTCTGGCGGCAATCTGCAGCGTCTGCTGCTGGGACGCGAACTCTCAGGAAAGCCCGATGTCGTCGTCGCATCCCAACCAACAAGGGGTCTTGATGTTGCCGGCGTTGGGGCGATCCAGCGCCTTCTCGTACAGCAGCGCGACGAGGGCACGGGGGTTCTGATGGTGTCTGAAGATCTTGACGAACTGCTCGCGTTGGCCGACCGCATTCTCGTCATGAACGAAGGCCGGGTCGTGGGCGAATTTGATGCGCGGGAAGCGACCCGCATCGAGATCGGAGAAGCGATGATGGGTTCGGCGGCAGGAGCCGACACGTGAAACGTCTCGTGCTGCGCCGTCGAGAAGAAGTCCTTCGTGGCGGCCAACCGCTCGCGTTCTTCGTCGGGCTGCTTTTTGCGCTCGTTGTCGGTGCTGTTCTGCTCACGGTTTCTGGCGACCCGGTGTTCGACACCTATCAACGCATGTGGGACCGAAGCTTCGGCACCGCCGACACGCTGTCGGCAACCATCAACCGGGCGGTACCCCTGGCGCTCGCCGGCCTTGCGGTGTCGATCGCGGCGACCATGGGGCTCTGGAACATCGGTGCCGAGGGCCAGATCATGTTCGGTGCGACGGCGGCGACCCTGGTCGGCCGAATCGGGGCTGATTGGCCGAGTCCGGTCCTGATCACTGCGATGCTGATCGGAGCCGCGATCGGTGGTGCGTTGTGGGCGCTCGGACCGGGATTGGCAAAAGCCGAGATCGGTGTCAGCGAGATCATCACGACACTCATGCTCAACGAGGTCGCCGTTCGGCTCATCGTGTACCTGCAAACCGGTCCCTGGAAAGACCCTGATGGTTTCGGCTTCCCCCAGATCACCGCCAAGCCGGAAGGTTCGCAGCTAGGCATCATCTGGGAACGCTCGCACCTCGGCGTCCTCTTGGCCTTGGTCGTGATCGCCGGGTTCGCCTGGTTCGTGAATCGAAGTGTGTGGGGCTACGAGCTTCGGATCGCTGGCGCGTCGGTCAAGACGGCGGCCTACGCCGGAATCTCGATGCGTAAGAAGGTGCTCGGTGTGATGCTCCTGTCGGGGGCAGTCGCCGGGTTTGCCGGAGGCATCGAACTCGCTGGCACGGCCGCCCGTCTCAACGAGAACATCTCGAACGGGTTCGGCTTCGCCGGCATCATCGTCGCTGCGCTCGCCCTGATGAGGCCGTCGGGCGTTGCCCTCGTCGCGGTGTTCTTCGGCGCTGTCCAAGTCGGCGGCCAGTCGATTCAGACCCTCGGGATCTCGCCGGCGGTAGCCGGAATTCTCCAGGCGCTCATCCTCTTCGGAGCCATCGGGGCCGCCGTGCTCTCCACCCATCAAGTGGTGGTTGCTGAGCGAAAGATGGTGGCGACATGATCCAGCAGCTCGCCGCCCTCGACATCAGCGAGGCCGCGTTCCTCGGACTGGTCGTGGCCACGGTCCAGTTCGCCACCTTGCTGTACCTGGCTGCACTCGGTGAGGCCATCGCGGAGCGATCAGGGGTTCTGAACCTCGGCGTCGAGGGGATGATGGCGGTCGGCGCCGTTTGCGGCTACATCGGTGCCGTCAGTACCGGTTCACCATGGCTCGGGTTGCTCGCTGGCGCGTTCGCTGGTGCCTGCGCTGCAGGCGTCCATGCGATTTTTGCTGTGGGTTTGGGCGCTGATCAGGTGGTGAGTGGTCTGGCCCTCACCATTCTTGGGCTGGGGATGGCCAACTTCATTGGCGACAGCTACACCGACGACACCCGCCGCTCGCAGTTTGCTGATGTCGACATTCCGGTCCTGAGCGACATCCCCTGGGTCGGTGAAACCGTGCTCTCGGCAACACCGGTCACCTATCTCGCCGTTGCGCTGGGGATCGGAACATGGTTCGTCATGAATCGGACCGGTGTCGGNCTCGGTCTTCGTGCCGTGGGCGAGAGCGCATCGACAGCCGATGCGGCAGGCCATTCGGTCCTGGGCACACGGGCAGTGGCGGTGCTGGTTGGCGGAGCATTCGCTGGCCTCTCCGGGGCGTATCTCACGACGACGGCGATTGTCGGCGCGTGGAGCGAGGGCCTCACGGCAGGTCGCGGCTGGATTGCTGTTGCGCTCGTCATCTTCGGAGCGTGGCGTGCGGGCCGTGTCGCCACGGGAGCAGTGCTGTTCGGATTCACACTCGCCCTGCAGACCCGCCTGCAACCGTTTGGCGTCGATTTCTCTCCGATCTTGTTGTCGATGTTCCCGTACATCCTCACGGTGATCGTGTTGATCATCATTTCGATCCGTGCACGCCATCAGCCATCGCCGGCGCCAGCCGGTCTCGGTATTGCGTATCGACGCGAGGAGCGCTGAACCGACTCCCGAACTCGCGCTCGAGGCCTCAGGCCTGCCGGCATCCCGTCAATGGAAGCGGGTGTCGGGGACGAACCGGTTGATCCATCAGATATCGATCTCGAAGCCCACGACGGACTGGATGTCCCAGAAGCGCTCGTAACCGACCTGATCCTGCGGCGCTGNNTGCTTGCAGGAAAGACGAACGTCCACTGCCGGCGCCGTTNTTTGGGTCCGCCCTCCTCGCTGGTCGAACGGGCTGCGCAGGAACTGCGGGGGAAGAAAGAGGGGATGCCCTCGGCTACCGAGGTNCAGCGAGCGAGGTGANGGCTTAGGCGTCGAGCGCCTTGTGGCGGGCCTCTTCGGCGCTGACCACCGGCGGTTCGGTCGACCAGGGGAAGTTGATCCACTGGTCGGTTCGCTTCCAGACGTACTCGCACTTCACCAGCGAGTGCGACTTTTCGTAGAGCACGGCGGACCGCACCTCACCGACCCGCTCGGCGCAGTGGTCGTAGACCATCTTCAGGGTGTGGCCGGTGTCGGCAACGTCGTCAGCAATGAGGATCTTGGCGCCTTCCATGTCGACGAAGTCGACGTACGGCGGAAGCATGACCGGGACCGGAAGCCGCTCGTCGACGCCGGTGTAGTACTCGCAGTTCATGACGTAGATGTTCTTGACCGACATGGCGTAGCCGAGGGAGCCGGCGACGAGCAGGCCGCCGCGGGCGATGGCGAGAATCATCTCGGGCCGGTAGCCGTCGTCGGCGACCTGCTGGGCCAGTTCTCGCACGGCGTTGCCGTACATCGAGTAGTCGAGAATCTCGCGCTCGTTGCTCATCTCCGAGACCATAGCGGGCGCGCGTCGTGACATGATCAGGGCTCATGAGCTCTGACGACCCGATCCACGACGTCCTCGACCGCTGGCACCAGCACCTCAAAGGTCAGCTGCCTGGAGGTCTCGACGCGCTCCTCCACGAGGACTGTATTTTCTTGTCGCCGGTGGTGTTCTCCCCGCAGCGAGGCCGGGAGATCTCGAAGCTGTACCTGTCGGCGGCAGCGAACGTTTTGCCCGGCGACGAGGCCGCTTCGACGCCGGCGACGAACGACGACGAGCACGGGACGTTCCGCTACACGAAGAAGATCGCCCAGGGCCACCACGCCATGCTCGAGTTCGAGACGATGGTCGGTGAGGCCTCGGTCAACGGGGTCGACATCATCACCTGCGACGACGACGGTTGGATCACCGAGTTCAAGGTGATGATGCGTCCGTACAAGGCCCTCGACGCGGTGCGTGAGCAGATGGCGGCGATGATGGAGAAGCTCGCAGCAGGTTGACCCGGGCGGCCCACGGCCGGTCGTGCCCTTCGCCGTGTGCATTCATGCGAGGATCACGCCATGCCCGTTCTTCGTGCCATGCAAGGCGACATCACGACGCTCGATGTCGACGTGATCGTGAATGCGGCGAACACGTCGCTCCTCGGTGGGGGTGGCATCGACGGGGCGATCCATCGGGCTGCAGGGCCACAGCTTCTGGAGTTTTGTCGGACGCTCGGCGGCTGCGAGACAGGTCACGCGAAGACGACGCCCGGCTTCGACCTGCCCGCCCGTTGGGTGGTCCACACGGTCGGCCCTGTCTGGGGTGGCGGCGCTGCGGGCGAACCTGAACAGTTGGCGTCGTGCTACCGGGAGTCGCTCGCTCGAGCCGATGAGGTCGAGGCGGCCACGATTGTGTTCCCTGCGATCTCCACCGGCATCTATGGCTATCCAGCCGATCTGGCTGCGGCCATCGCGGTCGATGCCGTCCGAGCCGCCACGACCCGCGTCGACGAGATCATCTTCATCTGCTTCGACGAAGCGACGCTGTCGATCTACCGGGACCTGCTCGCGTAGGCTTCGCGCCGCGCACCGCCCCGGACGATGGAGCAGCGACGGTGACCGAACGACACATCCGTGACTTCTCGCTGGACTTCTTCTCGCTCTCGGGCAAGAAGGCGATCGTGACCGGCGGCAACCGAGGCCTGGGCCAGGCGTACGCCGTCGCCATGGCGAAGGCCGGCGCCGACCTGTACATCCCGACCGTCGCCGACGACGACGGCACCACCAACGAACTGATCGAAGCCGAAGGCCGCCGTTGTGAGATCGTCACCGCTGACCTCACCGTCAGCGGAACCCCTGCCGAAGTCGTGCAGGGTTGTGTCGACACACTCGGCGGGGTCGACATCGTCGTGAACAACGCCGGTATCGGCATCAATGTTGAGGACGTGCGGGAGTTCGATCGCAGCCGGTGGGATCCGATGGTGGCAGTGAATCTCACGGCCGCGTTCGAGATGAGCCACGCCGTTTCGTCGATCTTCATCGAGCAGGGCAGCGGCAAGATCATCAATGTCTGCTCGATGTTTTCGTTCCTCGGTGGGCAACGCTCGCCGGCCTATGCCGCCACGAAGCACGGGATCGCTGGTCTGACCAAGGCCTACGCCGACGAACTCGGCCCGTTCGGCGTCCAGGTCAACGGCATTGCGCCCGGCTACTTCGCCACCGAACTCACCGCCGAGACCCGCAAGGACCCCGACTACAACAAGGCCGTGCTGGATCACATCCCCGCCGGCGAGTGGGGTCAGGTCCAAGACCTCATGGGCGCATGCGTGTTTCTCGCATCGGCGGCGTCGACGTATGTGAACGGTCACGTGCTCGCCGTCGACGGCGGCTACCTCGTCCGCTAACCACCCTTCTTTCCCTTCGTTCCTCCCCAGGAGTCCGCCATGACCCTCACCCGNGAAGCGATCGTCGACGGCCTGATCGGCCTGCTCGGCGCCGACAAGGTCGACACCGACGAGCAGACACTGAAGGAGAACAGCCTCGATCGCTACCGCAAACTTGAGGACATCTTCGGCATCTACAACCTGCCGATCCCGGCGGCCGTGGTGCGCGTCACCAGCACCGACGATGTGTCGAAGACCCTCGCGTTCTGCAACGAGCACACCATCAATGTCGTGCCCAAGACCGGCGGCACCGCAACCGAAGGCGGCCTCGAGACGATCGCCGAGAACTCGATCGTCATCGACGGCAAGGCGATGAACCAGATCGTGTCGATCGACGAGTTCAATATGCAGGCCACCGTCCAGTGCGGCGTCAAGCTGCAGGATCTCGAGGATCAGCTGCGGCCGCTCGGGTTGACGACGGGTCACTCACCGCAGTCGAAGCCGATCGCCATGTACGGCGGTCTCGTCGCCACTCGTTCGATCGGCCAGTTCTCGACGCTCTACGGCGGCATCGAGGACATGGTGATGGGGCTCGAGGCGGTCCTGCCGTCGGGTGAGGTCGTGCGAATTAAGGATGTGCCCCGTCGAGCCGGCGGCCCCGATATCCGCCACATCCTGATCGGCAACGAGGGCGCCCTCGCCTATATCACCGAAGTGACGGTCAAGCTCTTCGCCTTCTACCCGGACCACAACCATTTCTTGGGTTGGCGTCTCGACGAGATGAAGCCGGGGTTCGAGATCCTGCGCGACGTCATGGCTGCNGGGTACAAGCCCTCGGTCGCCCGTCTGTACGACGCCGAGGACGGTGCCCAGCACGGCTTCGACTCGTTCGCCCCCGAACAGTGCGTGCTGATCTTTACGACCGAAGGCCCCGCCGGTGTGTCCCAGGCGACCGCCGACGGTATTGCCGAGATCGTCGATGCCCGCCCCGAGGTGACCCGAGTCGACACGGAGATCATCCGTGACTGGTTCGCGCACCTGAACTGGGGTCCCGAGAAACTCATCGAGGAACGGGAGTTCATCCGCGAGCACATGCGGATGGGGTACACCACCGAGGTCTCGGGCAACTGGTCGGTCATCAACGAGATCTACGAGAACGGCATCCGTCGAGTGCGCGAGGAGTTCCCCCACGTCGCCGACATCACCATGCTCGGCGGGCACTCGTCGCACAGCTACCAGACCGGCACGAACATGTACTTCGTGTACGACTACAACGTCGTCGATTGCACGATCGAAGAGGAGCGGGAGAAGTACCACATCCCGCTCAATGCGATCTTCGTCGAAGAGGCGCTCAAGGCAGGCGGGTCGATGTGTCACCACCACGGCATCGGCAAGTACCGCGCCCCGTGGACCGCCGAGGAGCACGGCACGGCCTACCGGCTGATGCAAGGGCTCAAGAACGAGTTCGACCCCAACGGCATCATGAACCTCGGCACGATCTACCCCGTCGAGGGTGGCTGAGGCTGCGCAGCGGCATCTCACGCGAGGTGACCGACTAGCTTGCTGCGCCATGACCGAGGATCGGTTCGTCATCGGGGTCGACGTCGGCACCCAGAGCGCCAAGGTGATGATCTTCGCCGCCTCCGGCGAGGTCGTCGCCGAAGGCCATCAGGCGCTTCGTCCGCTTGAGATCCCCGCACCGAATCGAGCGACCCATCCCGATGACGATCTCTGGGACGGTGTTGTCGCCGCCATCCAAGAAGCAGTTGCGGGCTTCGTCGCCTCCGGGCGGGATGTCGCCTCCATCGAGGCGATGGGCATCTGCATCATCCGGTGTTGCCGGGCGCTCCTGCGGGCTGACGGCACCCTGGCCCATCCCGTCATCAACTGGATGGACGAACGCCTCGACCACCCCCATGCCCATGAGGATCAGTACGGCGAGGTCAGTCACGTCACCACCAGCTCCGGGTACATCGGGCTGCGACTCACCGGCGAACGGGTCGACACGTCGGCCAACCTCATCGGCTGGTGGCCCGTCGACGACCTCACCCTCGACTGGTGCGATGACCCCGACCGCTGGACATCGTGCAACCTCCGGCGCGACCAGGTCTTCGATCTCGTGCGGCCCGGCGAACGAATCGGCGGGCTGACCGCTGAGGTGGCGGCACTCCTGGGCCTGCCCGGCGGGCTCCCCGTCGTCGCGACCGCTCACGACAAGGCGGTCGAAGCCCTCGGATCCGGCGCCCTCGCACCCGGCGTCGGTCTGGTGTCGCTCGGCACCTACATCGCGGCGATGACCCACGGCGATCGACACGTTCCCGACGCCGAGTCGTTCTGGACCTTTCCCGCCTCGCTTCCCGGCCATCACCTCTACGAATGCTGGGGAGTCCGGCGCGGCATGTGGAGCATCAGTTGGTTCCGAGACGAGTTCGGCGCTGCCGCCATCGCCGACGCCGAGGCCGCTGACGTATCGATGGAGGACCTACTCAACGCTGAAGCGGCGCAGGTGCCGGTCGGGTCCGACGGGCTGCTCACCGTGCACGACTGGGCGGCACCGCCTCAGGCCCCGTTCCGCACGGGCGCACTGATCGGTTTCGATGGTCGCCACACTCGAGGCCACGTCTACCGGTCGATGCTCGAAGGCATCGCCCTTCGGCTCAAGACCCACATGGACCCGATGGCCGTCGAGCTCGATCAGCCGTTCACCGAGCTGATCGTGAGCGGTGGTGGCGCCAACAGCGACGTCATGATGCAGATCCTCGCCGATGTCCACGGCGTTCCTGCGACCCGGAATCGGCTCCGGTCCTCGGCCGCCATCGGCTGCGCGGTCAATGCCGGGATGTACGCCGGGATCTGGTCATCGCCGGCGGACGCGACCACGGTGCTCGTCCAACGCGACGACACGTTCGAGCCGGTGCCCGAACACACGGCGCACTACGCCGGTCTGGCGGAGATCGAGGCGAGCATCCACGAGCATCTCGATCCGGTGACGCAAGCGCTCGCCGAACTCGACGTCGAGCAGCCGGAGACCGGTTCCCGCTAGTGGGTTCGGCGCCGTGCTGCGTAGGCGTCGAGCGCTGCGTCGAACTCGGTGGCGGGCGAACCGTTCAGCACGGCCTCGCGTAACAGGTCGGCCTGGCCCGGCGGCGCGAGGCCGTCGATCGGCGGGTCGAGGTCGAGGTTGGTGGGAAATGGATAGCCGAACGCCGTCGCGGTGATCACCCGATCGAGGGCTGCGGCCGACCAGCCATCCGCATGGCGTGTTTGCAGTGCCGGGAGCACGGCTCGGCACATGCGGTCGCGATCGACGGCCTCCAGCGCGATGCCCATCGCACTCGAGATCTGCAACAGGTTGCCCATGCGCTTGATGCCGTGCTCACCGGCAGTGTGGTTCGTGCCGGCACCGTGCAGCACGGCGGGATTGAAGAACACAGCGTCCCCGGCGCGGAGCTCGGTCTGCACCTGCCGCTCGGCGAACAGGTCGATCACCTCGGGCCGCCGCCATGCCAGGTAGCCCGGCCCGTACTTGTGCGAGTGGGGGAGCAGCATCGTCGGCCCCGACTCGATCGGCATATCGACGTGGGCCACAGCGCCTTGCAGGGTGAGCATGGGTGACAGCGCATGGACGTGCGTCGGGTAGCGCTCTGCCTGCGCATCGGTCATGAAGCCGAGGTGGTAGTCGCGGTGGGGCGACTGTGAAACCCCGCCGGGGTTGACCACGTTGAGCTGGGAGGTCACCTGGTACGCCGGTCCGAGCCAGGCGGTCGAGACGAGTTCGAGCGCCTCGAACGCGTAGTAGTCGACGAAGGTCTCGGGATCGGCGACGGCCAGTTTCTCCATCGCATTCCACACCCGATCGTTCGCCCCAGGGGTTGCGAAGTGATCGCCGCGAGCGAGGCCGTCGGCCTTCTCCTGTGCGATCAAGGACTCGAAGGCGGCGGTCGCTCGTGCGATGACGTCGGGGGCGACTGCGTTGCGCATCACGACCACACCCGGGCCTACGCCGAACACATCGCTCAGCTCCTCGATCACCGCGCGACATTGCTCGGGGCTTCGCTCGGTCGCCATGTCGTAGACCACAACTTCGCGGTCGATCGCCTCGGCGTTCGGGTATCGCTCGGCCGGGGTGACGGTGTCGACCAGCGCCCGCAGATCGTCGACGTCGACATCGTCGACGGTGAAGAACGCTCGGTGGCGCTGGAGATCTGGTGCCGAAGCCATGCCCCCGACGCTACGACGTTGGTCCGGTGTTGACCAGCATGCAGGCCGGCTAGCCGCGGATGTCCTCGGCGGTGAGTTCGACATCCCAACGATCGAGACAGTCCTGGCACCGGAAGGCGACGATGTCACCCGGCTCCCAGCCCTCGTCGGGCTCGTAGCTGATCAACGAGCAGACACCGCCGCAGTCGACACAGGTGATGGTCGTCGGAATCGCCACGCCCCGACCGTACGCCGAACCGGCGCGGAAAGGGCACACTGTCGACATGCGTGTGGTCTCAGGAGATCTCGGTGGACGAAAGCTCGTCACCCCTGACGGGAGCGACACGCGCCCGACCTCCGATCGGGTGCGGGAGGCGATGTTCAACTCCCTGTTCTCACTCGACGCCATCGAGGGTGCCTGCGTCCTCGATGCCTTCGCCGGCTCCGGCGCACTCGGGATCGAGGCGCTGTCCCGCGGCGCGCTGCACGCCACGTTCGTCGAGACCGGACACGACGCACTGGCGGCACTTCGCGAAAACCTCGAGACGCTGCAGCTCGGCGCCCAAGGTCGTGTCGTGCCCGGCGACGCGCTGGTGCATCTCGAGCGCACTGCAGTCGAGGAACGCCACTACGACCTGGTCCTGCTGGACCCGCCGTACGGCTTCGATCAGTGGGATGAACTCCTGGCCGCGGTCCCGGTCGGCGCACGTGTCGTGATCGAGTCCGATCGCGAGGTCGTCGTGCCCGATTCGTGGGAGGTACACCGGCGGAAGCGCTACGGGGGTACCGTGGTCACGCTCGCGACGGCGAGCGCGCAGGGAGAGACACCGTGACTCGTGTTCTGTATCCGGGCTCGTTCGACCCGGTCCACAACGGCCATATCGAGATCATCACGACAGCGTCGGAACTGTTCGACGAGGTGGTCGTGGCTGCGATGCGCAACCCGCAGAAGGGTGGCGGCTCGTTCAGCCTCGACGAACGTGAGGAGATGATCCAGGAGTCCGTCGGCCATCTCGGCAACGTGAGCATCACGATGTTCTCGTCGCTGGTGGTCGACCTCGCCAAAGAGATCGAGGCCGACTTCATCATCAAGGGCCTTCGCGCCGTGTCGGACTTCGAGAACGAACTCCAGATGGCACAGATGAACAACGCCGTCTCCGGGGTGCACACCCTCTTCATCCCCTCGGCGTCGAAATCGTCGTTCCTCGCGTCGAAGTTCATTCGAGAGATCGCCAAGTTCGGTGGCGATGTGTCGTCGATGGTGCCGGAGGCGGTCAACCGTCGGATCAAGGAACGTTTCGGGTGAGCGGGGAGCAGGGCGCACTGCCGCCGGAGTACCGCTCGCCGCAGGCTGAGGCGCTGCTCCGTCAGGCGATCGAGCTGATCGAGCAGGCGCGGCCGATGCCGCTGTCGGCATCATCCATGATCAGCAAGGACGAGGTGCTCGCCGTGTTGCAGGCTGCGGCACAGGCACTCCCCGAGGAGTTGCGTGCCGCTCGTTGGCTGCTGAAGGAACGGCAGGACTTCCTCGCCCGGGTCCAGGCCGAAGGCGATCAGATCATCGCCACCTCGCGTTCACAGGCTGAGCAGATGGTGCAGCGCACGGAGCTGGTGAAGATGGCCGAGGAGCGGGCTCGTTCGATCGTCGCCGACGCCGAGGAACAGGCCCGACACCTGAAACTCGAGACCGAGGACTGGTGCGATCAGAAACTCGGCGCCATGCAGGTCGTGCTCGAACGCACGATGACGACGGTCGCCTCGGGTCGAGCCCGACTGCAGGGGGCGGAACGCCGCGATGCCGAGCCGGCTCCTGCGCCGGTCGAACCGGAAACCCCCGAGGGCTTTTTCGATCAGGACGAGTGATGGTGGGGTCGTCCACCAGCGGTGCCGATCGTCTTGTCATCGACGTCGTCGAACTGCAACGTCGGACCGGTACACGACGGGACGTCCGCGCCTCGCTCGTCCTGCTCGACCTCGAGGTGGGGGAGCGATGCGTTCTCGACGGCCGACTCGGCGTCGACCTGGTCGTCGAGGCGGCGACCGAAGGAATCGTGGCCGTCGGCACGGTGCGCGGCGAATCTCGCGTGCCGTGTCGTCGCTGCCTGGACGACGTGATCGAGCCGCTCGAGGTCGAGATGCGCGAGATCTTCGAGCGTCACCCGACCGAGGGCGAGACCTGGCCGATCGAGGACGAACGCATCGATCTCACCCCGGTCGTTCGCGAACTGGCATTGCTCGGTTTGCCGCTCGCCCCGGTGTGCCGGGAGGACTGTGCCGGCCCCGAGCCCGACCGCTTTCCGGCGATGGCACACGTCGAACCGGTCGAGGATGCCCCAGCGCCGCGTGACGAGCGATGGGCAGCGCTTGACGACCTGACCTTCGACGACTGACCACCGACTTCGACGACTCCACCGAAGAGGGTGGGGAACCGGCCCCGGAGGTCGCTAACCTTCCGTGGTCGTGCCGACGAGTCGCGTCGGCGTTCAGAACGCACAGCAGGAACGCATCATGGCTGTCCCGAAGCGGAAGATGTCCAAGTCGAAGAGCCGAAGCCGGAAGGCCTCGGCATGGCGCGTCGGTCGCACCGCCCGCAGCACCTGCCCGAACTGCGGCGCCTCGAAGCGCCCGCACCGGGCCTGCGGCAACTGCGGCTGGTACGCCGGCCGTCAGGCGATCGAGGTCGACTGATCACATGCTGCCCATCGCTGTCGATGCCATGGGCGGCGACAACGCCCCCGACGCCATTGTTGAGGGAGCCAGGCGCGCGGTCGACGAACTCGGCGTGCCCGTCGTGCTCGTCGGCAAGCCCGGCGAGATGGGCGACACCGGCGACCTGCCGATCATCGAGGCCTCCGAAGTCATCGCCATGGACGCCGAGCCCGGCTCAAGCGTTCGCAAGATGAAGGACTCCTCGCTCGTTCGGGCCGCCGAGGCGGTCCGAGATGGCAACGCCTCGGCAATGGTCTCTGCGGGCAACACCGGCGCCACGATGGCGTCCGCGCTGCTTCGGATGGGCCGCATCAAGGGCATTCAGCGTCCGGCGATCGCCACGCCGATCCCTGTCCCTGGCTCGACCCCCACCACCCTGCTCGACGCCGGCGCCAACGCCGAGTGCAAGCCCGAGTGGCTCATCGAGTTCGCCCAGATGGGCGGTGTCTACGCCCGCGACCGCTTCGGTATCGAGCGCCCCAAGGTCGGCCTGTTGTCGATCGGCGAAGAAGCCGGGAAGGGCAGCCCCTTCGTCAAGGAGTGCTTCGAGCTCCTGAGCGATCCGGCCTGGGCTGCCGCCACCGACTGTGAGTGGATCGGCAACGTCGAGGGTCGCGACGTCATGACCAACGAAGCCGATGTCATCGTCACCGACGGGTTCACCGGCAACGTCACCCTCAAGACGCTCGAGGGTGCAATGCGGGCGATCATGAGTCGCCTGCTGATGGCGCTCGACACCGACGACGACACGCGGGCTGCCGGCGCTGCGCTCGGTCCCGCACTCGACACGATGGTCAGCGAACTGCACCCCGATTCCGTCGGTGGGGCACTGCTGCTCGGCGTCAAGGGCGTGTGCGTGATCTCCCACGGCTCGTCGAGTCCCGATGCCATGGTGAACGCCATCCGGGTCGCCTCGGAGATGGTCGAGGTCGAGATGGTCGATCACCTGACCACAGCGGCCGCTTCCGCCGCCGGCTGATCTCGGTCCAACACCCCACAATCAGGGGATTCCTACCCTCGTTCACAAGCGCGCAAGGCGCGAAACCGGTAGGGTGCGCCTGCCTCGGATCGCATGCGGTGCGAAATGGGGCCTGTGAAGCCGATTCGCCGGGGAGAACACCGTGCCCGCCGAAACCCACGTCGAGGGGGAGCCGATGGAACGCGACGACGTCGTGACACTCGTGAAGGACCGCTTGGCCGAGATCCTGGAGATCGAGCCGTCCGAGATCAACGAAGGCGATGCCTTCGCGGAGGATCTCGATGCCGACTCGCTCGCCCTGATCGAGCTGGTCGAGGCGATCGAAGAGGAGCTCGCGGAGCGCACCACGGGCTTCCGGATCGAAGACGAGGACCTCGAGGACCTCCGCACCGTTCGCGATGCGGTCGACTACGTGGTCGCCAAGTTGGGCTGACCCCTGTTCTCCGCGGCGCCGTCCACCACCCTCGAGGAGCGACTCGGTTATCACTTCGTGGAGCCGGGCCTGTTGGTTCACGCCCTCACGCACCGGTCGTGGTGCGCAGAGCATCCCGGCGATGAGTCGAACGAACGGCTCGAGTTCCTGGGCGATGCCGTGCTCGGTGTCGTGGTGACCGACCACCTGTTCTCGGCCTTCCCTGATCTGCCCGAGGGGCAGCTGGCCAAGGCACGGGCTGCCGTCGTGTCGTCGACCACGCTCGCCGAGGTCGGTCGCGAACTCGGGGTCGGACTCGATCTGCGCCTTGGCAAAGGCGAGGATGCCTCCGGCGGTCGAGAGAAGGCGTCGATCCTGGCTGATGCGGTCGAGGCCGTGCTCGGCGCGATGTACCTCGACGGCGGTGTCGAGCCGGTCCGTCGCCTCGTGCTTGAGCAGCTCAGCGAACGCATCGACCAGGCCGCCGAGCGCCCTGGCGACAAGGACTACAAGACTCGCCTCCAGGAGGTCGCGGCACACGACGGGTTCACGCCCCCCGTGTACGCGTTGACGGAGAGCGGACCCGACCACCACAAGCGATTCCACGCAACGGTTGCGGTCGGTGGAGAACGGTTGGGGGCCGGCACCGGCACCTCGAAGAAAGAAGCCGAGCAGAAGGCGGCCCGGGCCGCATACGAGCGGCGTTCGGCACAGGATGGAGTCCGCGATGATGTTTGAGCTACCCGAGGTCGAGACGGTTCGCCGTGAACTCGATCGCGACCTGGTCGGCAAGAAGGTGAAGACGGTCGAGGCGGCGAGCATGGCCGTGCTCAAGCGCTACAAGAACCGCAAGGCATTCACCGGCCAACTCGATGACATGAAGATCACCGGCGTCGGTCGGCGTGGGCTTCATCTCCTCATCGTGCTCGACGGTGACTCGACCTTGGTGGTCGACCTTGGCTCGTCCGGCTCGCTGCGACGAAACGCCAACAAGGACAAGGTCGAGGACTCCACCGAGGTGGTCATCACCTTCACCCAGCACGGTCAGCTTCGTCTGGTGGATCCCGACGGCACTGCCGAGATGTTCGTCGTCGACACCGGAGCGCTTGCCGACGAGATCCCCGAACTCGAGGATCACGGTCTTGATCCGGTCGACGAACCGGTGTCGTGGACCGAGTTCGGCCGGGCGCTCCTGCAGCGCAATGTCAAACTCAAGACCTTGCTGCTCGACGACACCTTCGTCGTCGGTATCGGCAATCTCTACGCCGATGAGATCCTCTACGAAGCCGGTCTGCGCTTCGACCGTCTGAGTAACTCGCTGTCGAGCCAGGAGATTCGTCGGCTCCATCGCGCCTTGGTCGGCACGCTTCATGACGCCATCAAGTACCGCGGGACATCGTTGTCCGATCGTCCGTTCGTCGACCCGTTCGGCGTGCCTGGTGACTATGCCGAGCACTTGGCGGTCTTCGGAAAGCACGGCGATTTGAGCAGCCGAAGTCGCCTCCCGATCCAGCGTGTGAAATTCGGCGGTGTCTGGACCTACTTCTGCGATACCCAGGTCTGACCTCCGCTCATCAGGGCGCGTTGGTCTGATTGGCCGCTGTGGATTTCCACAGGTAATCCACAGGGCGCGGCGAATTTCCCCAGGGCTGAACCTTTTTCCCCAGGGGTCAGGACTACACGGATGTAATTTGGGTTGTTAAGTTCGTCTCGATGCATCTGAAGAACCTCACGCTGAAGGGCTTCAAGTCGTTCGCCGACACCACTTCGATCGATCTCGAACCAGGAGTCACGGTCGTGGTCGGTCCGAACGGTTCAGGCAAGTCGAACGTCGTCGATGCCATTGCGTGGGTTCTCGGGGCCCAGGCGCCGTCCGCCGTACGGTCCGGGAAGATGGACGACGTCATCTTCGCTGGGAGCCAGAACAAGTCCGCCCTTGGCCGTGCTGAGGTGTCGCTCACCATCGACAACCACAGTCGCACGCTCCCCTTGGAGTTCAGCGAGGTGAAGATCACCCGCACGCTCTTCCGCAGCGGTGACTCCGAGTACGCCCTCAACGGGGTGCCGTGCCGCCTGCTCGACATCACCGAACTGCTGTCCGACGGTGGTGTCGGCCGTCAGCAGCACGTGATCGTCAGCCAGGGCCAGATCGATGCCGTGCTCAACGCCCGCCCCGAAGATCGCCGGGCGATCATCGAGGAGGCCGCCGGAGTCCTGAAGTTCCGGAAGCGGAAGGACCGAGCCGAACGCCGTCTCACCGCCACCGACGGCGACCTCACCCGGGTCAAGGACCTCATGCGCGAGGTGCGACGCGGTCTCCGCCCCTTGGAGAAGCAGGCCGAGGCGGCGCGTCGTCATGGCGATCTCATCGAGGAACTCACCGCGCTCCGAGTCCATCTCGCCGGGCGCGATGTCGCCGATCTGCGCACACGACTCGCCGCCAACAGCGAACTGCGTGCCACGAAGATCGAACAGGAGCGGGCCACCCGAGCCGAACTCGACGACCTCCACGCCTCGGTGTCAGCCGACGAACGAGCGCTCGCTGACCACGGCGGCGACGATCTCGGCGACACGCTCGTCCGCCTGGAATCGATGAACCAGCGCGGGCGAGGGTTCTCGGCGGTGCTCGCCGAACGACTCCGCGGCGTCGATCGTGACCGTTCGGCCTTTGCCGATCGAGCGGTCATCGCCAACATGGAGGCCGAAGCGGCCCGGTGCCGTGCCGACCTCGAAGCGGTCACGAATGAGCTCGACGAACTCGGCCCCGATGTCGAGCGGCTCGCCGAGGAGGAAGCCACGCTTGCCCGTGACCGTGCGGCGTTCCAGGCGGAGTGGGGGGACGGCGTTCCGGTGCCGACCGGGCAGGCATCGGAGGTCCGTGGCGAGCTGGGCGCCCGTCGCGCCGCGATCGAGCGCGGCAAGAGCGAATCGGACCGCCTCCAGGCCAAGCTCACCGAACTCGAGCAGAAGCGTCAGGATCTCGAAGCGGACGCAGCCCGGCGACGAGCCGACCTCGGCGCGCTCCACGACGAAGAGGAGCCGCTCGTCGCAGCCCACGAGGCGGCCGAGTCCGCCCGTCAGGTCGCTGAGGAGCAGGCCGCCACCCGCCAGGCCGAACAAATCGACGCCGAGGCCGATCATCATCGCTGGGTCGCCCGTGCCGAAGCGTTGACCCTTGCGCTCGATGAGGCCCGCGCTCGCAGTGGTGCTGAGCGCCTCGCCACCGTCGACGGTGTGCTCGGCACGCTCCTCGACCTCGTCGCGGTCGAGGCGGGCTGGGAAGCCGCCTTCGAGGCCGCTGCCGGCGACGCCCTCACGGCCGTGATCGTCGACGGCACCGACACTGCCCGACTCGCACTCACCGAACTCGCCTCCGGCGACGCAACCGGAGCCGTCCTTGCCCTCGGCAGCCGCACGGGCACTCGGGCTGAAGGCGCCGAGTTTGTGCGGAGCCATGTCTCGGGCACGACTCCTGCGGTCGATGATCTACTCGACGTGCTGCTCGCCGATGCGATCACCGCCGACGGCGACTGGCAGGCTGCGCTCGATCAGGCGCTCGCTCACCCCGGTCAGGTCGTCGTGACCCGCACCGGCGACCGGTTCGGTGCCCGCGGTTGGCGCATCGGTTCGGCCGGCCCTGGTGCCACGGGTGCAGCGCTCGCCGAAGCCGAAGCGGAGGTCGAGCGCACTCGAGTGGCCTGCGCCACTTCCGCCGACGCCACCACCGAGGCTCGACGTGAGCTTGCCGAGCGTTCGGTTCGGGCTGATGAACTCGCCCAGCGTCTCGCCGGCATCGAGGAGGGGTTGAGTGCGGCGGCCGACACCTTGCAGCGCACCGATGCCGATCGACGTGAGGTCACGACCGAGGCCGACACGCTGCAGGCTCGTTTCGACGAACTCGCGGCGCGACTCGAACGTGAGACGGCCCGGGTCGACGAACTCGAGACACAGTTGCCCGAACTTGAGGCGGCCGAGGAAGCCTCGCTCGAAGCCGGTCGTCGGCTCGCCGCCGCCCGCGCCGAGATCGAAGAGCGGGCCGCCATGGTCGGTTCGCTGCGCACCGACGTCGGGGTCCGGGCCGCCAGTCTCGACGAGCGACGCACGTCGCTCACCGCCCGTCTCGCCGAACTCGACGAGCGCCTCGAGCGCGACGCCGAGCAGCGTGCCGCTGCGGAGGGTCAGCGAATCGCACTCGACCGACGAGCGGCTGTGCTCGAAAGCCTGATGACCGCAGTGGAGCGTCGGGCTGCCGTCGTCGATCTCCGTCTCGCCGACGTGCGCGAGCGTCGTCACCGCCAGTCACAGGCCGCGCAGGAGATCACGCAGCGTCTCGATGACCTGCGTCGTCGTCGAGGCGAGGCCGAGAAACAGTTGGAGGGACTGCGATCGGTGATGGCGAAGGCCGAGGTCGAGGAGGCCGAGCTCAGGACACGCCTGCAGGCAACCGTCGACCGCCTTCGATCCGACCATGATCTCGCTCCCGACGTCGCCGTGTCGGCGCCGTGCCCGGAGCTGCCGGACGGCATCGATCCGGGTCGCCGGGTCGACATGCTCGAGAGCGAGCTCGACATCATGGGTCCGGTCAATCCACTCGCCCTCGAGGAGTACCAAGCGTTGCAGGAACGGCACTCGTTCCTGCAGGGCCAACTCGACGACATCCGGTCGACCCGCCGGGAGCTGTCGAAGGTGATCGCCTCGATCGACGAGGAGATCGTCACGGTCTTCGCCTCGGCGTTCGCCGACGTGTCGGTCAACTTCACCCAGCTGTTCGAGACACTCTTCCCCGGTGGTCAGGGCTCGATCTCGCTCACCACGCCGGACGACTTGCTCAACACCGGCATCGAGATCTCGGCCAAGCCGTCGGGCAAGAACGTCAAGAAGCTCTCGCTGTTGTCCGGCGGTGAGCGCACCCTCGTCGCCCTGGCGTTCCTGTTCGCCGTGTTCCGAAGCCGGCCGTCGCCGTTCTACGTGATGGACGAGGTCGAGGCCGCCCTCGACGACGTCAACCTCCACCGCTTCCTCTCGCTCGTCGAGGAGTTCCGGGCCGATGCCCAGCTGCTGCTCGTGAGCCACCAGAAGCGCACGATGGAGGCCGCAGACTGTCTCTACGGCGTCTCGATGAAACCCGGTGGTTCGAGCCGGGTCGTCAGCGAGAAGGTCGCAGAGACCCTCGAAGCCACGCCAGCACCGGCGGCCTAGGTCGTGGACTTCGGCGCCTGCATCTTCCCAACGGCTGATGCGATGCATCCGGCCGAACTCGCTCGGGCGCTTGAGGAGCGCGGCTTCGAGTCGTACTGGGTCGCCGAGCACACCCACATCCCGGCCAGCCGGCGGAGTCCGTGGCCCGGGGGAGCCGACCTGCCGCAGATGTACTACGAGACGATGGATCCGTTCGTGGCGCTCACCGCTGCGGCGACTGCCACCGAGAATCTCAAGGTCGGCACCGGGATCTGTCTTGTCGTGGAACGCGATCCGATCACCACGGCGAAGGAGGTCGCCTCGATCGATCATGTCTCGAACGGACGGTTCCTCTTCGGCGTCGGCGGTGGCTGGAACGCCGAGGAGATGGAAAACCACGGCACCGCGTTCGACACCCGGTGGAAGTTGATGCGCGAGCGCATGGAGGCGATGAAGGCGATCTGGGCCGACGACCCAGCCGAGTACCACGGTGAATTTGTCGACTTCGACCCGATCTTTTCCAAGCCCAAGCCCGTCCAAGCGCCCCACCCCCCGATCCATGTCGGTGGCGCCTCACCATGGGGCCCACGGCGGGCCGCCCGCTACGGCGACGGTTGGATGCCGATCAATGGCCGGGGCGGCACGATCATGGACGACCTTCCCGTGCTGGCCGAGGAGTGCGAAAAGCACGGCCGCGACATCGCCGAGATCGAACTTTCGCTCTACATGGCACCGGTGAACGCCGACGTGGCCAAGGAGCACGAGGAGGGTGGCGTCTCCCGCTTCATCTTCGGGTTGCCGCCGGCCGATGCGGAAACCCTGCTGCCGATGCTCGACAAGCAGGCCGAGGTCATCGCCGCCGTCAACGGCTGACCCGCTCGCGGCGCTCGACCGACGATCCGGAGATGCCGCTGGTCTGTCCGGACCCGTTGGGATCAGGAGGCCCTGTTCGGCGGTATCCGCCGCCCAGGCGAGGGGCTAGTCTTCGCCGCCATGCCCAGCGTTCCCGACCGCGCCCAGGTCGTCATCGTCGGCGGCGGCATTGTCGGCGCCAGCATCGCCTACCACCTCACCCGTCGCGAGATCACCGATGTCGTGGTGCTCGAGCAGAACACCCTCACCGCCGGCACCACGTGGCACGCCGCCGGCCTGGTGAGCCAACTCAAGTCGACACAGTCGCTCACCAAATTGGCGGCCTACTCGGCCCGCCTGTTCGAGGAGCTCGAGGATGAAACCGGCCAGGCCACCGGCTACCGCACGCCCGGTTCGATCCAGGTTGCCGATAATGAGCAGCGCTGGGAAGAGATCCGCCGTGGCGCGACGATGGCCGATGGGGTCGGCGTCGAGTGCCGAGAGATCTCGATCGACGAGGCCGCCGAACGGTTCCCGCACATGCGCACCGACGATCTCGTCGGCGCGCTCTACATCCCACGCGACGGCCAGACCTCGCCGGTCGACACCACGATGGCGCTCGCCAGGGGCGCCAAGGCCCGAGGCGCAACGGTCATCGAGAACGTCGCCGTCACCCAACTGAAGACCAAGGACGGCAAGATCGCTGGTGTCGTCACCGAGCAGGGTGAGATCGAGGCGGAGATCGTCGTGCTCGCCACCGGCATGTGGACCCGTCACCTTGCGGCCCAGATCGGTGTGAACGTCCCGCTTCAGGCGTGCGAGCACTTCTACATCGTCACCGAACCGATCGAGGGAATGGAGATCGGCACACCGACTCTGCGCGACCCGGGCAACTACACCTACTTCAAGGAGGAGACCGGGAAGATCATGGCCGGCTTCTTCGAACCTCGGGGCAAGGTCTGGCGTATGGACGAGATTCCCCGTGATTTCAGCTTCGGCACGTTGCCCCAGGACTGGGATCATGTCGGGCCGATCTTCGAGCGAGCAATCCACCGAGTGCCGGTCTTGGGCGAGGTCGGCCTTCAGTTGTTCTTCAACGGCCCCGAGGCGTTCACTCCCGATGGCGTCTACTACATGGGAGAGGCTCCCGAGGTCGACAACTGCTATGTCGCCGCCGGCTTCAACTCGGTCGGAATCCAGTCGGCAGGCGGTGTCGGTTGGGCACTCGCCGACTGGATCGCCGACAAGCACCCACCGATGGATCTCAATTCTGTCGACATCCGCCGAGCGCAGCCCTTCCAGGCCGACGAGGCCTATCTGCAGGACCGGATCTCCGAGAGCCTCGGACTTCTGTACGCAATGCACTGGCCGTTCCGGCAATACGAGTCGGCTCGAGGCATTCGCCTGTCGCCCTTGCACGATCGGATCGACGCCGCTGGCGCAGTGTGGGGCGAGACCGCCGGCTGGGAACGTCCCAACTGGTATGCCGACGACGGCCAGGCCCGTGAGTACGAGTACTCGTACGGCAAGCAGAACTGGCACGACAACATGGTCCGAGAGTGCCAGGGGGTCCGTGAGGCCGTCGGCCTGTTCGACCAGACCTCGTTCGCCAAAGCCCGTGTCGAAGGTCCCGACGCGCTTGCTGTGCTCAACCACCTCTCGGTCGCCAACATCGACGCCCCGATCCACAAGGCCGTCTACACACAGTGGTGCAATCACAAGGGCGGTATCGAGGCCGACCTCACCGTCACCCGCACGGGCCACGACACCTTCTTCGTCGTCACGGCGGCAGCCGCCGAGAACCGGGACTTCACATGGTTGCGACGAGCGGCGAGCGGCAAGGACGTCACGATCACCAACATCACCCACGACATCGCGATGCTCGGGCTGATGGGTCCCAACAGTCGATCGCTCCTCTCGGAGATCACCGACGCCGGCCTCTCGAATGCCGACATCGAGGAAGGTGGTTTCCCGTTCGGTTGGAGCAGACAGATCGAGATCGCCAACCGACCGGTGCTCGCGCTGCGCATGAGCTATGTCGGCGAACTCGGCTGGGAGCTGTACATCGCCAACGATGATGCTGGCGCGGTCTACGACGCGATCGTCGAGGCCGGCGCGAAACACGGTCTCGTGCATGCCGGCTTCCATGCGATGAACTCGCTTCGCCTTGAGGCGGGCATGCGTCACTGGGGTCACGACATCACCGACGAGGACACCCCGATCGAAGCCGGACTCGGTTTCGCCATTGACTGGGAAAAGGGCGAGTTCCTGGGCCGTGATGCCCTGCTCGCCCAGAAGGATGCGCCCCGCTCGAAGCGACTGATCCAGTTCCGGATCGAAGATCCCGACCTGCTGACGTATCACGACGAGCCGATCTACCGCGACGGCGTCGTTGTCGGAAGCATGTCATCGTCGATGTGGTCAGCGACCCAGAACCGCTGCTGCGCAATGGGGTATGTCGAGCATCCCGACGGCGAGAGCATCACCGCCGCCTGGCTTGACGAGGCGACCTGGGAGGTCAACATCGGTGGCCAGATGGTTCCGTTGTCGACGTCGATCCGTTCCTGGTACGACCCACAGAATCAGCGCCCCCATCTCGCCGTGTAGGAATGCAGGTCCTGGGTGTCGAGCGGTGTCGGCTGCGGATCGTCCGCTCGGCTCCGGGTAACGCAAGAGGCAGCGGTACCGTCGGCGTGGTGCACCCCTCCCTCCGCCTTCCCCTGAGTGCGATCGGCCTGATCGCAGGGTTCGTTGCGGCCGCCTGCACTTCCGTTCCACCCGAGGAACTTTCCGTGCCGTTGCCGACCACCACGGTCGAGTCGGAGTCGGCGCCTGTGGCCGAGATGGAGTCGGAGTCGACGGCCGGGTCCGACGTGTCGCCCGATACGCCGGCGGTCGCTGGGGAGTTGGCGATCGGAGGACTCGAGGGGATGGTCGTCGCCGATGCGTCGGGTGCCGTCGTGCGATCGGCCTTCCCGAACGGTGTCGCAACCCAGCCCACCTGGTCGCGCGCCGGTGACCGGGCGATCTCGTTCGTGCCGTCGGCGACCGGAGGTTCGGTTGTCGTCTCCGCTGGCGACGACGCGTTCGCGGTCGGCGCCCGGCGGCCGTACTTCTTCTTCTCGTGGAGCGGAGATGGCGCCTACGTCGCTGCGTTGGGGCCAGGCCCACGAGGTACGAGCCTCGACATCCTCACCCCCGAGGGGGAACTCGCAACCGACGCCACCATCGACACCGGGAGCTTCTATCTCGCCTGGGAGCCCGGTGGCGACGATCTTGTCGTCCATCTCGACGACGAACTCTTCCTTCTCCGGGATCCTCGGGATCTGGAGACGCGCGAGTCGCTGGGTGCGCCCGGCCAGTCCTTCCTTGCGCCGGTGTGGATCCCGGAGACCCGCCACATCGTTATCGTGGACGATGTGGACGGCTCGGACGAGGGTCGCCTCATCCGACTCGACGTCGACGATCGCAGTGAGCAGGATCTCGGTCCGGTCCGGGGTGGTGTCGGGATGACGGTGTCGCCCGACGCGACCCGCCTCTTCGTGTCCCACGGCGGTCCCGATTCCGAGCGAGGCAACGGGATCGAGATCTCCATGGGCAGCGTGAGCCGGCCGGTGCAGGAGACGCTCGCCGCAAGCGAGGTCATCGTGCTCGAGACCGGCGACCGCACTGCCGTCAGCGACGAACCCTCAATCTGGGCGGAGTGGGCCCCTGACGGATCGGCGCTCGCACTGCTGCAGCCGGTGAGTCAGGGTGCACGCTGGCTGATCGCCGACGAGCGCGGGCTTCGCGAGCTCGGCACGATCCAGGCGACCCCCACCTTTCTTCGCAACTACCTTTTCTTCTCCTGGCAGTACGTTGAGTCACCGCGGATCTGGGCACCTGACGCCGACGCGATCGTCTACGCGGCCGTCGAAGCCGGGGTTCCCGGGATCTACGTCCACCCGCTGAATGGCGAGCGGGTGCGAGTCAGTGATGGGGACGTTGCCTTCTTCTCGCCCCGAACCGACAGTGCCACCGTCTTGCCCGCCTGAGGCGACGGTCGTTCAGTCGAAGACGATCACCGAGCGGGCAACCTCACCGGCTGACATCGCCGCGAACGCCTCGTTGATGTCGTCGAGGCCGACCCGGGCGGTGACCATGTCGTCGAGATGGAGCTTGCCGCCGAGGTAGAACTCCACCAGTTGGGGCATGTCCTCGCGAAAGCGGTTCGATCCCATGTTCGATCCGGTGAGTGTCTTCTCCATCAGCAGCGCTTCGGCATCGATCTCGAGCTTCTGACCCTGCGGAACCATGCCGATCACGACCGCAGTGCCTCCGTAGCGGATCATCTCGTAGGCCTGTTCGGCGGTCTCTTTGCGGCCGACCGCCTCGAAGGCGAAGTCCACACCCTGGTTCGTGAGCGCACGCACCACCGCGACGGGATCCTCGACCGAGGCGTCGACGACATGGGTGGCACCGAACGTGCGAGCAGCGGCGAGCTTCTCACTGCTGACATCGACGGCAATGATCGTTCCCGCACCGGCGATCGCTGCACCGTTGAGTGCGGATAAGCCGATGCCGCCGCACCCGATGACGACGACCGATGCGCCCACGGGGATCCGTGCGGTGTTGACGACCGCGCCGAAGCCGGTCATCACGGCGCAGCCGATCAGCGCGCCGCGGTCGAGCGGCATGTCGTGTCGGACCTTCACGCAGGCGCGTTCGTGCACGAGCATCGCTTCGGCGTAGGAAGCGAGGTTGTAGAGCTGCGTGATCGGCTGGCCGTTTTGTGAGAGGCGGGGAGGTTGCCCGGGGGAGCGCCAGGTCTCGGTGCTCTCACACAGAGCGGGCCGTCCGGCCGTGCAGTTGCGACAGACCCCGCAGAAGGCCGACATGCAGGTGATGACGTGGTCGCCGGGCTGGACGTAGGTGACGTCGGGACCGACCGCCTCGATGACGCCGGCCGACTCGTGCCCGGGCACGCACGGCATCGGGGTGTGATAGAGCCCCTCGATGAAGTGGAGATCGGAGTGGCACACCCCGGCGGCCGCCGTGCGGATCCGGACCTCGCCGGGACCCGGGTCGTCGATGTCGACCTCTTCGATCGTGAGCGGTGCACCCGCCTGTCGGAGGACAGCGGCTCGCATGATCAATCCTTCCTCACCAGGGGCGGGGTCTCGTCGCCGGTCAGCGTGTCCCAGAACATGGCCTCGACGGCGGATCGATCGCCGGAGTCGACGAATGGGTCGGTGAGCTCGGCCATCGCTGGATCACAGCAGTCCAGCGCAGCCGACGCAACCGCCGGGTACACCCGAAGCTGAGCGCAGGGCTGTGCCCCTCCCCCGATCGTGCGTATCCGGAGCGGTCCGCTAGCGTGCGGGACCGCGTTCACGAGGTCGACGGCGTGGGCACCATCGAACCGGGGGGATCATCGTGAGGAATGACGCGCGCGTCGTGATCATCGGCGGCGGCGCCATGGGTGTCGGCCTGCTCTACCACCTCGCCCACGAGGGCTGGGGCCCCGATACGGTCCTGATCGAGAAGGGCGAACTCACCTCGGGCTCGACCTGGCATGCCGCCGGCCTCGTGCCGAACTTCATCGGCGATCTCAACATGGCCAAGGTCCACCAGGAGGCCATCTCGCTCTACCCGGCGATCGAAGCGGAGACCGGATTGTCGGCGGGCTGGCACGGCTGCGGCGCCCTGCGGTTCGCCATCACCGACGAGGACGTGCTCTGGCACCGTCAGGTCAGCGCCCAGCTGGATCGGCTCGGTATCGAGAACGAGATCGTCGGAAGAGACAGAATTCGCGAGCTCAATCCGCTCATGGAGAACATCGACGACGTCCAGGCCGCGCTGTGGACGCCGAACGACGGCTGGGCCGACCCCACCGGTACCACCAATGCCCTGGCGAAGGGTGCTCGCCAGTTGGGTGCGCAGGTCATCCGGAACAACCGCGTCACCGACATGAACGCACTGCCCGACGGTCGATGGGAAGTCATCACCGAGCAGGGCCGCATCGTGTGCGAGCACGTGGTCAATGCCGCCGGCCACTACGCGCCGCAGGTCGGTGCCATGGTGGGACTCGACGTCCCGATCGTCTCCGTGATCCATCAGTACCTCATCACCGAGCCGCTCGATGCGATGAAGGCACTCGATTGGGAGATCCCCGTCACCCGCGACCCCCGCTCGTCGTCGTACTACCGCCGCGAGATCGACGGCATCCTCATCGGCCCGTACGAGACCGCCGGCGCCCAGACCTATGGCGTCGACGGCATCGACTGGAACCTCGACTTCTACCTGACCGCCCCCGACATGGATGTCATTGCCGACTGCCTCATGGATGCACTCGACCGCGTGCCGTCGTGGGCGGAAAGCGGCATCAAGAAGGTCGTGTCCGGCCCGATCACCCACACGCCGGACTCCGGCTACTTGATGGGTCCGGCCCCCGGCCTGCGCAACTATTGGCATTGCTCGGGTGCGTCGATCGGTATCACCCAAGGCCCCGGCGCCGGCAAATACCTCGCCCAGTGGATGGTGCACGGTCAGACCGAGATCAACG
>NZNH01000039.1 GCA_002694825.1 Acidimicrobiaceae bacterium
GCGTTCTGGCGCCCGCTGTTCGCCGGCGGCACGCTCGCCCCGACGATCAGGGCTGGTCAACGCCTCCGTTCAGCGCTGATGCCCCGGCCGAACTCTCGATTGAGATTGCAGAGCTGGATGCAGCTGCCGTGCACTCGGCCTGGTCGCGGTGGGGCGAAGAGGTTCGTTCGGGGTCCCTTACCCAGCTTGGAGATGGACGGTCGGGCGCTCCCGTGCTCGCTGATGGCGTCCCGTTCACCCATCTCGTCTACGCCGTCGTTCCGGCCTGGTTCGCCCCCGGCTTGATCGCCGCCCTTGCGGTGCTGCTTGCGATGACGGGTACGGCCCGGCTGCTCGAACGGCTCGGGTTTGGTCCGGTCGCGACCAGTGTCGGTGGCCTCGCCTACGGACTGTCGGGTCTCATGTTCGTTTGGATTGGTTGGCCCCACGCTTCCGCAGTCGCGCTGGTGCCGTGGGTGTTCTCGAGCGGCTTCGATGCCGTATCCGTCGCGGACCGGCGCACGACGTTGCAGCTTGGTGGTTCGATCGCCCTTCTGGCGTGGTGCGGAGTTTGGGCGATTACCGGCTACACCCTCGTCGGCCTTGTTGCCGTTCTCGGCTTCAGGAGTCGCCGTCCTCGTGGGCTGCTCGCCGTCGTCGTCGGCACTGCGACGGGTCTTGCATTTGCGGCACCGCACCTGCTTGCCTCGGCGACTCGGTGGTCGTGGGCGGACACATCAGCGGCCACGTCCATCGGCGATTCGTCCGCTGCCGTGTCGAGCGTGATCACGCTGGGTCTCGGTTCGCTATGGGGAGCTGACGCGGCTGGGTATCCATGGATCGGTTCGCTGTCCGCGCAACTGTCGGTCGCTACCATCGGCCTTGTCGCCGGGATGCTCGCTCTCGTTGCAGTGCTTGCGCCTGACGATCGACGACTGCCGTTCGTGCTCGTAGGGCTTGGCTTTGGTCTTGCCTATGTCGGCGGACCCTTTGGGTGGTTGTCGCACGTGGTGGCGGGCGCCGGGGCAGAAATGACCCACGGCCGAGTCCTGCTCGTTCTTGGCGCAGTGGTTGCGGCTGCGCAGACCGTCGATGTGATCGAGCGGGGAGATGGGTTTCGTCGGCCGGATCGGTTCGCCGTGATGGTCGGGTTGGCAGTCGTTGTCGTGATGGGGTGGAGCGGGACCGAGTGGCTTGCTGCGGCGCAAGCCGCCGGCGTAACCCGGACAGCGCTTGCTGAGTCGACCACCTCGTTGCTCGCCGCGGCGGTGTTTGCCGCCGTTGTCGGCGTTTGGCGCCGAGGCATACTCGCGCGAGAGGCGGTCGGACTTGTCGCCGCCGTGCTTGTCGCCGCGGAGGCGCTGACGTTCGGGGTTGCGATCCCTACCGTCACGGACCGAGCCGAGCGGCTCGTCGCCACTGAGACCCACGCCGAACTGCTCGGTCTTGTGGGTGAGGACGGGCTCGTCGTGGGGGAGGGGCGAGTCCTCGCTCCTGTCGTTGCCGCCCGCTTCGGGCCGAACGACGTCCGAGTGCCTCGCCCTCGCTCCCGTGAGGAAATCGATGTGCTTGCCGCTCTTGACCCTGGAGCGGTTCGCGGCGGCGCCAGTGCCGACCAGCCAGCGTTGAGTCGAGTCGATGTGAGCGACCGTGCGTGGCGTCGGCTCGGCGTCGATGCCTTTGTGCTCTCGCCTGGCCGTCGCCCGCCAGGAGTCGTGACCACCCCGCTCGCCGAGGCGACCGATCGGATCGATCCCGCCGGTGGTGCCTTCACGGCGACGGTCGAACTCATTGCCGGTCTCCGTGCGGTCGAGTTCGACCTTCTGGCGCCGTTCGCAACGCCGGTCGAGGTCGATGTCGTCGTCGCTGGTCGTCTGGTCGTTGGTCATGCGCTGGTACTCACTGGATCGCCGGTGGTCGTCCCAATCGAAGGCGATCCCTTGGTGGGGCCAGCGACCGTGACCGTTCGGGTGCTCGCTGAGGAAGGCACTGCGACGCTCGGCGTCGACGACAACGGTGTGGTGGTTGTCGGTGTGATCGGTTCCGATGGTGGCGGCACGCTCGTTACTGCCGATGGGCTGTCGATCGTCCATCGACCCGTTTCTGCGGTCACCGATGCCGGCGATGCTGACGTTGTCATCAACCGCGTCGATGATCGTCGGTTGCAGTTCACCGTCGAAAGTGCGCAGTTCGTTGAGATGTGGACCGACATCGTCCATCGGCCGGGATGGACGGCACTCGTCAACGGAGCACCTGGCGAACTGCAGGGTGATGTCGTGCTCGGTGTGCGGGTGCCGCCGGGGGTGAGCGAGGTCGACATCCGGTATCGACCGCCTGGGCTGACGCTAGGGCTGGCGCTGATCGCAATGACGGTGCTCGCCTGGCTCCTCAGCGGTCTCGTTGTGGCAGGTCGACGCTCGCTGGATCATCGGGACCCGGTGTGATTTTTTCGGGGACGCCGTCAGCCTTGGGTAGGCGAGCGCTTTCGTCGGCGTCACCGATTTCGCGCACGTCCGACGGCAGTTCGCGATGGAACGGCCGATTGACCCGAACAATAAGGTCGGCGAGGAGGCCAACCACGAGGGTCTGCAACACCGCGAAGCCGAGCAACAAGGTGTTCGCGGCTGGGCGAAGGTCCTTGTCGACGAGGTCATAGCCGAGCTTGCCGATGAAGATCAGCCCGAGCAGCGATGCGACCGGCAGCATCACCCGAAGTGGGTCGTAGGACAGCATCATCCGGATGACCTGCAGGGCGTAGCTCCGGGTGTCTCTCCACCAATGGAACTTTGATTTTCCCGCCCGTTTCTCGTAGGTGATTGGGACGAAGTCGACCCGGTAGCCGTTCATCAGAAACGCCATGGTGATGGTGGTGGCGCAACTGAAGCCCACCGGCAGTTCGTGGGTGTACTGAAGCGCTACGTCGCGTCGAAACGCTCGGAACCCCGTGTTGAGATCGGGGATCGTGGTTTGGGTGAGGTACTGGGCGAGCCGGCGGATCAACCATTTGGCCGGAACCCGGAAGAACTTGAGCGTGCCTTGCTCGGATGTGCGGGTGCCCACGACCTGGTCGGCATCGCCGAGTGCGTCGACCAACTGCGGGATCTCGTGGTTGGGGTACGACATGTCGGCGTCTGACCACACCACGACACGGCCCCTCGCTGCTTCGGTGCCGATCCGGCGGGCAGCACCAGCGCCTGAGCATCGTTCGGTCCGAATCACCCGGGTGCGTGGGTCGGCGGTGGCGATCTCATCGGAGCCATCGTCTGAGCCGTCATCAACGATGATCAGCTCCCACGAGTAGGCCGAGACGTCCATGGCGCGAGCGATCCGATCGATCTCGGCTTGGAGATGTCCGGCCTCGTTGTGGACCGGCAAAACGATCGAGACGTCGAGTTCGGCGGGTGGCGCAGGCACGAGGGGATCCTATGGCACGGGCCTGGATCGCCGGTCCGACGCCCGCCATCAAGGGAAGAACGGGACGCCTCGCCAGGTTCGGCGAGCACGTGTGCTCTGGTGGATTACCCGGATCGAGTCGGTGTGCTCAACGACGATGTGGGCGATGTGTGGTCGCGGGTGGCAACCACGCCGGTTGCGGGCTGACGAAGCTGGTCTCAGCGAACGCCATACCGGGTGGCGTACATGCCCTCGAAGATCTGTTCCAACCTGACGACGTTCTCGGAATTGCGCCGTTCTTGCAGCGTGGCCTCGACCGTGCTGCACGGGAGGTCGAAACCCCGGTACCTGGGGCTACCCACGAACCAGACGGCACTGTCGCCCGCTGCCTCGTGGGCGTGGGTGGCAAAGGTGATGGGGTCGGTCGAAGCGATCCGGTCGAGATAGCTCCGCCAGTCGATGACGAAGCCGTCGCCGCTCGGGAACGCCCGCCGCTCGACATCGGTCTCGAGGTAGTGCGTCGTGGCCGGCCCAAGCTGATCGGGGCAAAGGATGATGACGTCGTCGGGTCCGACTGCGTCATCGATGGCACTCGCTACTTCCTCGCCCTGCGATCGAGTCCGACGGGCCTCATCGATACTGATTGCCGTTCCGAGCAGGACAAGAACTGCGAGCAGCGACATTCGGGCACGGGTGTCGAGCAGGGCGATACCACGCCCGGCCAGCAGCAAGATGAAGGGAAGGGCGATGGCGGCGTAGCGAGCCTCAAATGCGCTGCCCGAAACGACGGCAGCGGCAGCACCGATCCCAAGGCCCAGGCCGGCAGCCGCCGCCGGAACCTGCATCGATGGGTGGATCGACGACCGCAGTTGGAGCACCTTGTCTCGGGCCGGGCTGATCGTCAGCATTCCGAGGACCGCGGAGAACCCGAGCAAAACGCCGAGCGACTCGCCTTCGAACCGGTTATTGCCCCCGATTCCCTGCAGCGTCTCGATGAAGACTTCGGTGGGTCGAGCCCGAGTGGCCCACGGGGTGCCGGTCTCGACGAGTTGGTCGATGAAGACTCCGAGCCAGACGATGAAGGTCGCTGCACCGGCAGCCATCGCAAGGAGGAGACGGGCCGCAGTGTTGTGCTTGTTCGTTCGACGGCCTGCCATGACCACGATGAGTCCGGCGGCGGCGATCGCATAGAAGGTCCAGTAGTGGGTATGCACCGCGGCGGCGGTGATGGCGGCGACAGGAAGGAGACGGCGAGCGGTTGGTTGTTCCCATGCCGCTTCGAGTGCCCACCAGCCGAGGGCGATGATCAACACGACAAGTGCGTACATGCGGGTCTCGGTGGCGTAGCGGATGAGGTAAGGGGAGGTGGCGACGAGGAGGAGGGTGGCAATTGCGACGTCGCGCCCGTAGCGCCGGGTTGCCATCCAGATCACCGGCACGGTGATGAGCGACAGCACGCCTGACAGCGCCCGCACGGCGGTGTCGCCATCGCCGAACACGTCGATCCACCACCCCAGCAACAGATAGAAGAGCGCCGGGTGGCCGTCTTGGCGCAGGGCCTCGGTGAGTGAAGCGTCGCCGGTCGCGATGTGGACGGAGAGCGCCTCATCGAGCCACAGCGGCGACGCAGTGGCGAACCGGAGAACACTTCCGGCGATGATCACGAGCACGACGGCGACCCGTCCGGTGGATCTGGACATCGGGATGGGACCCTAATCCGTTCACCTGCGCTGCCCCTTGACCGTCATGAAGGAGCTTCCCCGTGCGAAGAGGAACGGTACGCTGATTGTCAATGACGACACGCATGGTGATCATCGGAGGGGGACCGGCCGGCCACAGTTGCGCAAGCACTGCGGCGCGCCTGGGTGCTGACGTGGTCGTGATCGAGCGCGACACGATCGGCGGGGCCGCTCATCTGTGGGATTGCATCCCGTCGAAGGCGATGATCGCCACAGGTAACGCCCGCCAGTTCTTGCGCCGGTCGGCGCGGATGGGACTCGCGGAGGTCGGCTCGGACGTCGATCTCGACCAACTGCGCGACCGTCTCAAGCACATCGAGTCTCGGCTCGAGACCACGGTTCGCGGTCTCCTCGACAGTCAGCGGGTGGAGTTGGTCGACGGGTTCGGCCGGATGGTCGATGCGCACACGGTCGTCGCGGCCCTGCCCGACGGTACCGAGCGGACCTTTCACGCCGATGTGGTGGTGCTCTCGACCGGCAGCCGTCCTCGGATTCCCGAGTGGGCGCCGGTCGATGGCGAACGTGTGCTCTCGACCCGTGATGCCTACCCGCCATCGGTCATGCCTGAGCACGTCATCGTGATCGGTTCGGGTGTGACGGGCGTGGAGTTCGTGCACATGTTTGAGTCGATGGGGGCGCAGGTGACGCTCGTCGTGAGTCGTCAGCAGGTGCTTCCCCAAAAGGACCCCGAGGTTGCTGCTGCGCTCGAGGAGGACTTTCTCCGACGCGGTGTGAAGCTCTTCAAAGGTGCACGAGCCGAGTCGATTGTTCGGGAAGGCAACGAGGTGATCGTCTCCTGCGACGATGGCCGTATCGCCCGCGGTTCCCACGCCCTGCTTGCCATCGGTTCTGTGCCGAACTCCGATGGTCTCTGTCTTGACGACGTGGGTGTACAGACCGATCACGGGTACGTGCCGGTCAACAACCATATGCAGTCGAACATCCCGCACATCTACGCCGCCGGCGACCTCTCAGGACGCCTTCCGCTTTCGTCGGTCGCCACAATGCAGGGACGCAAGATTGCCGAACACGCCATGGGCCTTACCGCCCGCGGCAATGATCGCCAGATCGACTACGACAAGGCCGCTTCGGCGATCTTCACCGAGCCCGAGATCGCCGATGTCGGCTTGGCCGAGATCGATGCGTTCGCTGAGGGCCGCAAGGTCCGGGTGACCAAGGTGCCGTTTGCGACGCATGCGAAGGCGCTGATCAACGATGATCCGCGCGGGTTTGTGAAGATCATCTCGGATCCGGCCACGGGCGTGATTCTCGGTGGGTCGATCGTTGGGCGCCATGCAGCCGAGCTGATCTCGGTGTTGGCGGTGGCCGTGACGAATGGCCTGACGGTGACCGACATCCATGAGTCGATGCTGGTCCACCCGACCCTTGCCGAAGCGCTTACGGAAGCAGCGGAGTAGGCGCAGGCGCGCTGAGGCGCCGTCTACTCGATGACGGCGACGACGTCGCCGCCCCCGACAGAGTCACCCTCGCTGACGCGGATCTCGGTGACCGTGCCCGCCTTCTCGGCGGTCACGTTGTTCTCCATCTTCATTGCCTCGAGGACGACGATCGCGTCGCCGGCTTCGACTTCATCACCGACGGCGACATTGATCTTCACGATGGTGCCCTGCATCGGTACGGTGACGTCGCCGCTGCCGGAGCCGCCTCCGCTCGCCCCGCCGCCACTGCGTCGTCGAGCGGCACCGCCTCCGCCGGCTGCCGCAGGTGCCCCAGCGGATTCAGGGACCCACATGGCAACGCTGAAGCGTTTGCCGTTGACTTCGACATCGAGCTCGCGCTTGATCTTGGGTTCGTCGTCGTCAGCTCGTTCGGCGCTGGTTGCGGACACATCAGTGAGATCGAGGACTTCTTCGACCCACTTCGTCGAGTGCTCGTTGTTGCGGAAGTCGTCATGCTCGAGGATGGCGATGTCGGCCGGGATGGTGGTGGCGACGCCCTCGACACGCAGCTCGCCGAGTGCTCGGAGGGCGCGGTTGATGGCGACCTCCCGCGTACGGCCCCAGACGATGAGCTTGCCGACGAGGTTGTCGTAGAACTGGCTGATCTCGTCGCCGGCCTCGTAGCCGGTGTCCCAGCGGGTGCCGAAACCGTCAGGTGGAGTGAGCGCTGTGATCGGGCCGGGGGACGGGAGGAACGCACCGCCGGCAGGATCCTCCGCGTTGATGCGGATCTCGATGGCGTGACCGCGGATCTCGACCTCGTCCTGGGTAAACGGCAGCGGCTCGCCGGCGGCGACCCGAAGTTGCTGTTCGACGAGGTCCACGCCGGTGATGAGCTCGGTGGCGGGATGCTCTACCTGCAGCCGGGTGTTCATCTCGAGGTAGTAGAAGCCGCCGTCTTCGTAGAGAAACTCGACGGTGCCGGCGTTGGTGTAGTCGCAGCCCTTGGCGACGGCCACGGCTGCCTGGCCCATCTGCTCGATGATGTCGTCGGGGATACCTGCGGCGGGCGCCTCTTCGATGAGCTTCTGGTGGCGTCGTTGGGCCGAGCAATCGCGGGTACCGAGGTAGACGGCATTGCCGTGGGTGTCGCAGAGCACCTGGACCTCGACGTGGCGCGGCTTGGTGAGGTAGCGCTCCATGTAGCACTCGTCGCGCCCGAAGTACGCGAGCGCTTCGCGCTGGGCGGATGCGAGTTGGTCGGCGGCCTCATCGGCGTTCTGGACGACCTTCATGCCGCGTCCGCCACCGCCGTAGGCGGCCTTGATGGCAACGGGCCATCCGTACTCGTCGCCGAACGCAATGACCTCGGCCGGGTCGGTGAGGATGGCGGTGCTCCCGGGGACGCCATGAACGTCGACCTTCTCGGCGGCCTCGCGAGCGCTGATCTTGTCGCCCATTACCTCGATCGCCGCAGGTGGCGGGCCGACGAAGGTGACCCCGCGTTCGGTGATCGCCCGGGCGAAGTCGGCGTTCTCGGAGAAGAAGCCGTAGCCGGGGTGGACGGCATCGGCACCGGACTTTTCGATCGCGTCGAGAATGGCGTCGGTGTTGATGTAGGACTCTGCGGCGGTCTGGCCACCAAGCGCGTAGGCCTCGTCGGCGAGCCGGACGTGCAGCGCGTCTCGATCGAGCTCGCTGTACACGGCGACGGAGGTGATGCCGAGTTCGCGACAGGCGCGGATGACACGGACGGCGATTTCGCCACGGTTGGCGATCAGGACTTTGGAGAACACGTGCTATTGACTAGCCGAATGGCGCCCTCCGATGCGACACCACACCCGGGAATCTTTGCGAACAGTCGGGCTGCAGCGATCGCCAACGGCTGGAGTTTCACGCACGTGTTGTCGACAGGGTCGACGAACACTGACCTTGCCGGGGCAGCTCGGGCGGGATCGACCGGCATCGAGTTGCTGGTCACCGACCATCAGTCAGCGGGTCGGGGCCGGCTCGACCGGAGCTGGGAGGACGACCGCTCGGGTCAGCTGATGTTCAGCCTCCGGACGCCGGTCGATGATGACCTTCAGGCCGTACCGGGGGCGATTGCGGTCGCTGCCCATGAGGCGGTGGCCGCTGCTGGTGTCGACGCAGGGATCAAGTGGCCCAACGATCTCGTCGTCGAACATGGCGATGCCCCCGGCAAGCTCGCCGGCCTGCTGAGTGAGTACGTCGACTCGTCACCTCCATGCGTCGTGGTCGGTCTCGGCCTCAACGTCACGTCGGCGCCGGTCGCGGACGCGACCTCGCTGGCTGCGAATGGTAGTTCCGCCACCCGGGACGAGGTTTTCGCGACGCTGCTCAAGCGGTTGCCAGAGCTCCTGGGCAACCCCGATCTCGTCCGCACCGAGTTGCGCCGCCGATCGGCAACGCTGGGTCGGCGCGTGCGCGTCGAGCGTTCCGGCGGCGACCTCGTTGGGATCGCGACCGACCTCACCGCCGACGGTGGGTTGCTGCTCACCGTCGATGGGTCACCGGTTGAGGTTTCGGTGGGTGACGTGATCCATCTCCGGCCCGGGGACTGATCTCGGCAGGCGCATCCTTGGCGCTACGCTCTGGCGCCGTGGTGCACGACGAGACGGTGGTGTTGCGGCGAAGTTGGCCGCAACGATTGATGATCCTCCTGTGCGTCGGTCTGATCGGTACGTCGATCGGTGCGTCGCTGCTCTTTGATGAGCTGTACAACAGCGTCGCCGATCTTGGGCGGATCCAGTTCTCTGGCGATGTGCTCGAGACTGAGACCAGCTCATCTGAGCCGGTCAACTTTTTGATTATCGGTGTCGACTCGGCGCTTGGGCTTGATCCCGACGACCCAGCCTCCTTTGGGAGGGAGGTCGATCCACGTGGCAACAGTCTCGCCGATACGATTGCCATCCTTCGGATCGACCCTGTCGGTGGGCAAGCATGGACGCTTTCTCTCCCGAGAGATCTCCTCGTTGAGATCCCGAACGCTCGGGTCCCGGTGCAGAAGATCAACGCCTCGTCGCTCATCGGTGGGGCACCATTGCTGGTCGAGACGGTGTCGTCGAACTTCGACATCAGGATCAATCACTATGTCGAGCTGGACTTCCTCGCCTTTCGGAGCGTGGTCGACGAGCTTGGCGGTGTCCCGATGTGGTTCCCGGCGCCTGCCGTGGATCAGCGTGCTCACTTCGCGATTGGGGAGCGGGGTTGCCATGTGCTTGATGGAGAGCAGGCGCTTGGCTTCGTTCGAGCTCGAAATTACCAGGAGCTGCGGGACGGCGAACTTGTCACCGTGGGCAACTCCGATTTCGGTCGGATTGAACGTCAGCGGATCTTCATCTCGGCGGCGATCGACCGAGCGGTTGCGCGCGGCGCTCGCAATCCGACCACCCTGGCGGGTCTGATCAGCTCGGCGGCCGAAAGCGTCATTCTTGACCAAGACCTCACCACGGCCGAGCTGGTGCGACTGGCCGAAGCGTTCACCGATTTCGACAGTTCGACGCTGCAAAACTTCTCGCCTCGCGTCGTCGACGTGATCGATCCTGATACGGGCCGATGGGAGGGCCTCGGCCTGGCGGAGGATCTTGACGCCGAGATGTTCCAGATCTTCCGTGGTCTCGGTGATGCGATCTCTCTTTCCGACGTTCGGGTCTCCGTTGCCGGCACCGACGCCGAAACCGTGGTCGACGACCCTGAACGACTTCGATCGCTGGGCTTTTCCGTCGGCGGAGAACGCGTCGTCGAGTCGACCGGTTCCGACAGTGTCATCGTCTACCCCGCGGGAACACGAGCGGAGGCCGAGCTTCTTGCCCGGTATGTCGTGCCGGTGCCGGCGCTGGTCGAGGACACCTCGGCGTTGGAGATGACGTTGGTGCTCGGCACCGGCCACGACGGCATTGCGTCGTTCTTTCCCCAAGACGAGGCAGAGACACGTGCGGCAATCGATGCACTCGGTGTAGTCGCCATCCCGGCACTCGACGCCGTGGTGACCACCACTGTGGCCGCGGCTCCGAGTTCGACGACGACATCGACGATCGCCCCAACGACGACCGCAACCCCAACCACCACAACCACAACCACGGTCGTTCCGACGACGACCACGACCATCCCGACGGAAGGCATTGGAAAGCCGCCGGAGGGGGAGAGCTGCGGGTAGGCCAGGGTCTCGTCGGTGGGGCTCTACACTCAGCCCATGGAGCGGCCCGCCGTTTGAGGCGATGTCGCCTCGGTCCGAATTCGGATCGATGCAACCCGCAGAGGAGTCTTCATGGGAAGCACGATCGCCGTGATCGGTGCGGGCTATGTCGGACTCACGACAGGAGCATGTTTCGCGCATCTCGGCCACAAGGTCACATGTGCCGACGTCGTCGAAGCGAAGGTCGACTCCCTGCAGCGGGGTGAAATCCCGATCCATGAGGCCGGCCTTGAAGAGCTCGTCCGGGCGGGCATGGACAACGGCAACCTGTCGTTCGTGGTTGACTCCGAGAAGGCGGTTCGTGATGCCGAGTTCGTCTACCTCTGTGTGCCAACGCCGCAGACAGCCGAGGGCCCGGCTGATCTTCGCTATCTGACCGCCGCCGTGCAGCAGATCAGCCCGCATCTCCAGCCCGGCACCATCGTCGTCAACAAATCGACCGTGCCCGTTGGCTCGACCCTGCTGGTCGAGCAGGCCCTTGGCCGCTCCGACATCCCTGTCGTGTCGAACCCGGAGTTCCTGCGTGAGGGCAGCGCCGTCGACGATTTTCTCCATCCCGATCGGGTGGTGATCGGTTCCGACGACGAGGCGGCGGCCTCCCATGTGGCGTCGCTCTATGTCGATTGCGGTGCACCGATCATGGTCACGGATCCGGCATCCGCCGAGACGTGCAAGTACGCCGCCAACGCCTTTCTCGCCGCGAAACTCTCGTTCACCAACGCGATCGCCGCAGTGTGCGAGGCGGTCGGTGCCGACGTGAACGATGTGTTGCTCGGTATGGGCTACGACCATCGCATCGGTCACGAGTTCTTGCGTCCCGGCCCCGGCTGGGGGGGCTCCTGCCTCCCGAAGGACTCCAACGCGATCATCTCGATCGCCGAGGATGCCGGGTACGACTTCGCGCTCATGCGCGGTGTGATCCAGGCCAATGACGAGCAGTTCGATCGCATCGTCCGCAAGGTCGAGTCGGTGACGTCACTCGATGGCGCCACCGTCGGCGTGCTCGGCATCGCCTTTAAGGCTGGCACCGACGACACTCGAGAGTCTCCCGCCATCGAGGTGATGAAGCGCCTCCTCGCCAAGGGTGCGATGGTCAAGGCCTACGACCCGGCTGTGGCGTCACTCAACCTCGATGGGGTCGATGTCGTCGGCAGCGCCTACGCAGCGTGCGAGGGCGCATCGGCCATTGTCGTGGCGACCGAGTGGGACGAGTTCACGTCGCTCGATTTCGACCGAGTCGGCACCCTGGTCGCCGAACGCAACATGATCGACGCCAGGAATCTCCTCGACCGGGACGCGCTCACGAAACGAGGTTTCACCTACCAGGGCGTGGGGCGCTCCTGATGGCCCGCGTCGTGATCACCGGTGGAGCCGGCTTCCTGGGCTCGCACCTCGCCGACGAGCTGCTCGGACGTGGCGACGAGGTTGTCGCCATCGACAACCTCTCGACCGGGAACAACGCCAACATCGAGCACCTGCTCGCTCTGCCCGGCTTCACGTTCGTGGAACATGACGTCTCGAAGTATGTCTGGGTCCCTGGCGGCGTCGATGCCGTGCTCCACTTCGCCAGCCCTGCGTCGCCGGTCGACTATCTCAAGTTGCCGATTCAGACCCTCAAGGTCGGCTCGCTCGGCACCCACAACACGTTGGGTCTCGCAAAGGCCAAGGGTGCGACGTATTTCCTTGCGTCGACCTCGGAGGTCTACGGCGACCCGCAGGTGCATCCCCAGACTGAGGGCTATTGGGGCAATGTCAATCCGGTCGGCCCTCGTGGGGTCTACGACGAGGCCAAGCGCTTCTCCGAGGCGATGACGATGGCGTACCACCGCTCCCATGGCATCGATACGCGCATCGTCCGGATCTTCAACACCTATGGGCCGCGCATGCGGCTTGACGACGGCCGCGTCGTGTCGAATTTCATCGTGCAGGCACTCAAGGGAGATCCGCTCACGATCTTCGGTGACGGCTGTCAGACTCGCAGCTTCTGTTTCGTTGAGGACGAGGTCCGCGGCCTGATCGCCCTCCTGGATTCGGAGGAGCACCATCCGGTCAACCTCGGCAACCCCAATGAGTTCACGATCCGTGAGCTTGCCGAGATCGTGCTCGAAGTCACCGGTTCGTCGTCGGTGATTGAGCATCGTCCGCTGCCGACCGACGATCCCACCCAACGCCAACCCGACATCACCCGTGCACGCGATCTCCTCGATTGGGAGCCGCAGGTCCAGCTACGCGAGGGCGTGGAGCGCACGGTGGCGTACTTTCGCTCGATCGTCTGACGTTGCGCCGACCTTCGGCCGTCACCGGGTCAGTTTCGGCGGGCCTCGGCTTCGGCACGGTGCGCGAGGTACCAGTCGATCGTCTCTCGCATGCCGTCGCGGAAATCGGTGCGGGCTTCGAAGCCGAACAGCTTGCGGGCGCGGCTCGCATCAACGCTGCGGCGAGGCTGCCCGTCGGGCTTGCTGGAGTCCCAGACGATGCGCCCCTCGAAGCCGGTGAGCTCGGTGACAACCTCGACGAGTTCCTTGATCAGTAATTCGCGATTGGCGCCGAGGTTGACCGGTTCGTCGCCGTCGTAGAACTCGGCGGCTCGGACGATGCCATCAGCAGCATCGTCGACGTACAGGAACTCCCGACTTGCACTGCCGGTACCCCACACCTCGATCTCGGTGTCACCGGCTTCCTTCGCGAGAACACACTTGCGGATGAGGGCAGGGATGACGTGACTGACGTCGGGATGGAACTTGTCGCCCGGCCCATAGAGGTTGGTCGGCATGACGTAGGCCCCACCCTGGCCATACTGCGCCCGGTTGGCCTGCAGATGGACGAGGAGGGCGAGTTTGGCGATGCCATATGGCGCGTTGGTCTCTTCGGGGTAGCCCGTCCAGAGCGAGCCCTCTTGGAAGGGGACGGGCGTGTGCTTCGGATAGGAGCAGATCGTGCCGACGACCACAGTCTTTTCGACACCGGCGTGTCGGGCCGCTTCGATGACATTCGTGCCGAGCAGGAGATTGTCGAGGTAGAGGTCGGCCGGTGCCGCCATGTTGGCTCCGATGCCGCCGACGCGGGCGGCCAGATGGAGCACGATGTCGGGAGCGGCGTCAGCGATCGCCGAGTTCGTCGCGGCAGGGCTGCGAAAGTCGACGTCGGTGCTCGATGGAGCGATGACATCGGTGACGCCACGCTCAGCGAGCGACCGCCGCACTGCGCCGCCGAGGAAGCCGGTTCCGCCGGTGACGAAGATCCGCTTGGATTCGAACGGCGCTCCCATCGGGAGGAGATCATAGTCAGCCATGACAGACTCCGATCGTGCGCCCTTGCGTCGCTGCTGTCGTTGAATCCTGCTGGCACCGGGTGCCCGGTGGCACTACCACCGCGGCAATGCGCACGGTCCACGCTGTGCGGGCACTCGATCGTCACCGCCTGATCGGGCTGGCCGCTTGTCACAGCGGACCACCGGTGCTCGCCGTCACCACCATCGGCGATGCCCTCATTTCGGTCCGCGACGAGCCTGAGCGCTGGGCGATGCTGGGCGAGGTCGCCCGAGTCCGTGCCCAGACGTTCTCGTGGGCAGCGACTGGCGAACGGGTCGCTGACATCTATGACGAGGTGGCGGCCTGATGCGGGTGCTCGCCAACCTCTCATTCGTGCTTCCCGGTGAGGTCGGGGGTTCCGAGGAGCACAGCGTCCGGCTGCTGCGATCGGTGATCAAGCATGCCGCCGACGAGATCGAACTCGGCATCGTCGCCCACGACCGGCTTTTCGACGCGCATCAGGCGCTGGCGCCNAACTCGGCGGCCCGGATTCCGGGCCCTGTGCACCGACGGATGTACCGGGTTGCTGCCGAGTCGATGTTGTTGCCCCGCCACACGGCGACTGCCGATCTCACCCATCACTTCGGTGGGCGCCTGCCAGCCCGCCACACTCGACCCGCAGTCGTGACGGTTCATGACATCCAACCGCTTGATCTGGCGGAGAATTTCTCGGCAGCAAAGCGAGCCTTTCTCGCCCGATCGCTGCCGCGCACCACGGAGAGGTGCGACCTCATCCTGACCCCGACCCAATGGGTTGCCGATCGGATCAGCGAGCGGCTTGGGGTGCATCCGGAGCGGCTACGAGTGGTGGGTCCGGCGTTGGGTCGACGCCCCGTGCCGAGCGAGCGTGACGCCTACGACTTCGGTGACCGGCCGGTTGTGCTCTTCCCGTCGGTCACGCATCCCCACAAGAACCACGCCACCCTGATCGACGCGATGGTGCGGGTGCGCCACGCGGTTCCCGATGTCGTGCTCGTGCTCACCGGCGGGGCCGGGTTTGCCGCCAACGATGTTGCCGCCCGTATCGCCGAGGTCGATCCGGACGGGTCGTTCATCCGACATCTCGGGCGGATCGAGGAGCGTGAACTCATGGGCCTGCTCGCCGACGCTGACCTGGTGGCGTTCCCGTCCCGCTATGAGGGNTTTGGTCTGCCGGTGCTCGAGGCAATGCATGGGGGAACGCCGGTCGTCGCTGCCGACTCGACCTGTTTGCCCGAGGTCGTCGGAGACGCTGGGCTGCTCGTCGACGTCGACGACGTCGAGGCGTGGGCGTCCACCATCGTCGACTTGCTGGGTCGCCCCGAGCAGCGCGCCGAGATGGCAGCGGCCGGTGCAGTCCGAGCAGAACGGTGGGCTGCACCCATCGCAGCAGCGACGCTCGTCGAAGCCTGGCGCGACGCCGCCCGGTGAACCACACTCCGCCGATGCGCGTCCTCGTGCTGTGCCCACACTTCGAGCCCGACACTGCGCCGACCGGCACGGTGATGAGCGAGATCGTCCGTCAGCTTGCCGCGCAGGGTCATCAGNTCGATCTGGTCACGTCGCTGCCCTGGTACCAGCACCACGAGGTCGAGCCCGAGTGGCGAGGGCGTTTGTGGCGCACCGAGCGCACGACCTGGGGTTCGATCACCCGGGTGCACCCGTTCCCGACCGACAAGACCAAGATCTCGGCGCGTGCACTGGGATTTGTCGGGTTCACCGGTTTGGCGGGAATGCTGGCGTTGTTCCGACGGCGGCGCCCTGATGTCGTGCTGGTCATGTCGCCACCGCTCACCCTGGGGTTGCCGGGTTGGGTTGTCGCTCGCCTGCGCCGCGCCGCCTTTGTCTTCAACGTGCAGGACATCTTTCCGGACGTGGCGGTTGAGGTCGGGGCGATCACGAACCGTCGGCTGATCTCGATCCTCCGATGGCTGGAGCGGTTCGTGTACCGCCGGGCTGATGCGGTGACGGTCTTGTCGAGTGATCTGCAGGAGAATGTCGTCGAGAAGATTGGGTCGGCTTCGACCGTTCGGGTGATCCCGAACTTCGTGGATGTCGAACGTTTCACGGTTGGCGATCGAGCTACGGCGTATCGCGAAGAGATCGGCGCAGGCGATCGCACGGTGGTCATGTACGCCGGCAACATCGGGTACTCCCAGCCGCTTGACTTGGCGATCGAGACCGCCCGCCGCTGGCACGGGGTGCGCGACGACGTGCTCTTTGTGATCAACGGCGGAGGCTCGGAACGGCCTCGTCTCGAAGCGCTCGCCGACGGGTTGCCCAACGTCGTGTTTAAGGAGTTCCAACCTGCTGAACGTCTCCCCGAGGTCCTGGCAAGTGGTGACGTGCACCTCATCGCGCTGAAGCGGGGCCTCGCTCGTTCGTCGGTGCCATCGAAGCTGTACTCGATCCTGGCCGCGGGTCGGCCGGTTTTCGCTTCGATCGATCCGGACACCGAGGTGTCCCGGGTGTTGGCCGAGCACCACTGCGGCCGATCGGTCGGACCCGAGGATCTTGATGCCTTCGCAGAGGGCCTCGCCGCCTTGATCGACGATCCGGACCGGGTCGCCATGGGGGAGCGCGGTCGTCGATTCGTCGAGGCGTGGGTGTCGCCGGCCGGGGTGGCGACCGCCTACGGCGAACTGTTCGACGAACTGATCGACTGAAGCCCTGCCCCGCCCGCTAGCGTTGCGTTCCGTGGGTAAAGCAAGTTCGTCCAAGAAAGTTCAGCGTGCCGCCAAGGCCGCCGCGTCATCTCGTGGTGCGTCTGAGCGCCGCGAACTCGGGTTCCCTCTGGCTGTCCTCGCCGTGGTCATCCTCGGCATCGGCTTGGTGGTCGTGGCCCGCGCCAACCGGGAGCCCGCTGCGCCACCGCGCATCGGTGATCACTGGCACTCCGCCTACTCGATCTACGACTGTGGTGAGGAGGTTCCGTTCTGGCAGAGCGCGGCCGACCCCGACGGCATCCACAGCCATAAGGACAGCGTGATCCACATCCATCCGTTCAACTCGAGCGCTACGGGTGCCGATGCTCAGATGAGCGTCCTCCTTGAGGCGATGTTCGCCACCGTCACCCCGGAGGCGATCACGACCCGCGAGGCGGGCACAATCTCTGCCGCCGATGGTTGTGGTGATCAGGCCGCGGTCATCAAGGTGGCNCGNTANGCNGTCGATCCNGAGGTNGANNTGATCTCCGTGTTCGATGATGACTTTGGTTCGATCCCCTTCCTGCAAAACCGTGAAGCCTTCGTGATCGCCAAGGTGCCTGCCGGTGAGGACCCGCCTCCGCCAAGCCAGGCCTCGCTCGTCGCGCTTGATGCCACGACGAATACGCCGCTCGAGAGCCAGCCGGTCCCGCTTGATCTCGTCGACGAAGACGGCAATCTCATCAACGGCTAGTCCACGGCACCTGGTGCTCTCAGGAGGTGTTCCGTGAAGGCGATCGTGCTCGTCGGCGGGTTCGGTACCCGTCTCCGTCCGCTCACCCTCACCACGCCGAAGCAGATGCTGCCGGTGGTCGATACGACGATGCTTGAGCACGTCATCGGTGGGCTTGGCGCCCACGGGGTCGACGAGGTCGTGTTGTCGCTTGGCTATAAGGAAGACGTCTTCCGGGAGGCGTATCCCGATGGCGAGTGCGCTGGTGTAGCGCTGACCTACGCCGTCGAACCGGAGCCCCTCGACACTGCCGGTGCCGTGCGTTTCGCCGCTGAGTGGGCAGGCATCAACGAGACGTTCATCGTTGTCAACGGCGATGTTTTCACCGATCTTGATGTCTCCGAGGTCTGGAACCGTCATCACGAGGTCGGGGCCGAGGGCACGATCGCGTTGACCCCAGTCGACGATCCAAGCCGCTATGGCGTGGTGCCGACCGATCCTGACGGCAAGGTCCTTGGGTTCGTGGAGAAGCCAGCGCCTGGTAAGGCGCCGACCAACTGGATCAACGCCGGTACGTACGTGCTCGAGCCCTCTGTGTTGCAGCGCATTGAGACGGCCCGGAAGGTCAGCATCGAGCGCGAGACCTTCCCGGCGATCGTTGCCGATGGGGGCCTGTGGGCGGTGCAGAGCGGGGCCTACTGGGTCGACGCGGGAACGCCGCAGACCTACATCGATATCCAACTCGACCTGATCGACGGCGTGCGCGGCACCGCCCGTCAGGGCATCGCCGACAGCGCATCGGTCGCTGACGACGCCCACGTGGTCCACTCGGTCGTGATGGCCGGCGCGAGTGTCGGTTCTGGTGCCGTCGTTCGTGACTCGATCATCTCCGTCGGTGCCTCTGTCGCCGCGAACGCCGTGGTCGATGGCTCGATCGTCGGCCCCCGTGCCGTGGTCGAGACGGGCGCCAAGCTCACCGGCCTCAGCATGCTTGGCGACGGTGCCGTCGCCATCGCCGGTGCGCTTCTCGACGGCGCGAGGCTTCCGGAGGTCGACTGATGGCGGTTCTCGTTACCGGCGGTGCGGGTTACATCGGGTCACATACTGCGGTCGCGCTCCACGAGGCGGGCCGTGAGGTCGTGCTGATCGACAATTTCGACAACAGTTCGGCCGCGGCCGTCGATGCGATTCGTGCCCTCACGACCTCCGACATGGCCTTTCACGAGGGTGACCTTCGGGATCGATCGCTCCTCGACCACATTTTCGAGACCTGCGACATCGATGAAGTCGTCCACTTCGCTGGCTACAAAGCGGTCGGGGAGAGTGTGACGATTCCGCTCGAGTACTACGACAACAATCTTGGCTCCACGATCGGGCTCGCCGGGGCCATGGTCGAGCACGGTGTGCGCAAGCTCGTCTTCTCATCGTCGTGCACGGTCTATGGCCAGCCTGAAACGATCCCGGTCACGGAGGACGCCCCCACCGGGGCGGAGAGCCCNTACGGCTGGACCAAGTACATGTCGGAACAGATCCTCCGAGACGTCGCAGCGGCCGCTGATCTCGATGTCGTCCTGCTTCGCTACTTCAACCCGGTCGGCGCCCACGAGAGCGGCACGCTGGGTGAAAATCCGAACGGGATCCCGAACAATCTCGTCCCGTATGTCATGCAGGTGGCGGTCGGCCGGCTGGAAAAGGTCGGTGTCTTCGGGGGCGATTACAACACCCCCGACGGGTCCGGGGTGCGCGACTACATCCACGTCGTCGACCTCGCCGAAGGCCACGTCGCCGCGCTCGACGCGCTCGACGGGTCGCTGCAAGGTGCATGCACGGCGGTCAACCTCGGCACCGGCGTGGGCTCGTCCGTTCTCGAGGTGATCTCGGCAGCCTCAGACGCCGTCGGCGCCCCGATCGCGCACGAGATCGTCGATCGTCGCCCGGGCGACATTGAGCAGATCTACGCAGATCCGGCCTACGCCAAGGACGTGCTCGGCTGGGAGGCCACACGTGATCTCGCCACGATGATGCGCGACCACTGGAACTGGCAGCGCAGCAACCCCGACGGGTTCCGCGACTGAACTAGCGGAAAAGATCGTCGGCGGGGTCGCGAACGATTTCGTCGACGACCGAACCTCGCCCGAACCACTCGGCTTCGAGGCCACGAACGATCGCAACGGCGACACCTTTGGCTTTGCCCATCACGAGGTCCGCGGCGGCGGCGATCTCGTCGACCACCGCGACCTCGGTGACCATGAGCTCGCGCCCGAGTGCGTCGGTGGTTCCTCGCAGGTCAGCGACGGCCCGGATACCGGCGCAACCGATGGCGACATCGGTGACACCGCGACGCCACGGGCGACCAAAGGTGTCGCTGATGATGACGGCGACGTCGTGGCCGTGTCGGGCCCGAAGACGATCACGAATCCCGCGCGCTGATCGGTCGCTGTCGACCGGCAGCAGGGCGGCCTGACCCCGCTCGACATTCGACAGATCGATGCCGGCGTTGGCGCAGACGAAGCCGTGTTCAGTCTGAGAGATGATGAGTTCGCCGCGGCGGCGCAGGATGCGAACCGATTCCGCCTCGACCAACGGCTTGTGCGACAGCGGATCGGTCGGGTCGATATCGACGAGGCGACCCTCGGCCTTCGACACGACCTTCTGGGTGATGACAAGGCAGTCGCCGTCCTGAAGGTGAGCGTCGTCGGCAGCGGCGATCAGTTCGGCGAGATCGTCGCCGGGGCGGACCTCACCAATGTCGTGGATGGCGATGATCTCGAGATCGGCCATGGTCAGACTCCCATTGCAGCGTCGTGGCAGGCCTGGGCGAGCGCAGCAGCGACACCCGGTTGCTTCATGATGGTCGGCATGACGATCGGCCGCATACCCGCGTCCTCTACCTCGGAGGCGAGGTCGCGATCGGCCTCGTCGATCACGAGTGTGGCGGCAAGATCGCGATAGCGGCGGGCCACCCCCACCACCGAGCTTTCCTCGCCCAGCTCTCGCAGCATGCGGTCGGCGGGTCCTTTGAGCGCGGCGCCGCCGATGATCGGCGAGACGGCAACGTTGCGGTCACGGCGGGCCTCGACGAGTTCCTGAAGCGTCGGCACGGCGAGGAGTGGTCCGATCGAGACGATCGGATTCGACGGGGCGATGACGAGCGCGTCAGCGCTGGTGATCGCCTTGATGGCCATGGGGGAGAGACGGGCCTGCTTGGCGCCGGCGAAGCGGACACCGGTGATGTCGATGCTGTGCTGCATGCCGACGAAGTACTCCTGAAAACCAACTTCGCGATCGTCGGGGAGGCTGACGCGGGTTTCGATACGGTCGTCGGTGACCGGCAACAGCCGGCAGTCGAGCCCCCAGGCCGCCGTGATCTCGCGGGTGACCTCGGTGAGGGTGGCGCCGTCGTGCAGACGCGCCGTGCGGTAGAGGTGGGTGCCGAGATCGCGGTCGCCAAGACTGAACCAGTTCGCGCCGCCGTAGCGCCCGAGCTCAGCCATCGCCTGCCATGTCTCATCGACAAGTCCCCAGCCACGCTCGGGATCGATGGCGCCCGCCAGGGTGTAGGTGCAGGTGTCGAGATCGGGGCTGACGTGCAGTCCGTGGAGCACGACATCGTCGGCCACGTTGACGACCCCGGTGACCGTTGCCGGGTCGAACGCCTCGATGGCGCCGGTGAGGTAGCGGGCCGCCCCGACTCCACCAGCCAGGACGACATGGCTCACGAGATACCCCGGAGCTTCCCGGTCAGAAGGTCGATGTCGGCGTCGACCATCATCGTCGCGAGGCTCTCGAAGGACGTCTCGGGCTTCCAGCCGAGCATCTCGTCGGCCTTGGTGGCGTCGCCGACGAGAAGATCGACCTCTGCGGGCCGGAAGAAGGTCTCGTCGACGACAACGTGTTCCTCCCAGTTGAGACCAGCGTGACCGAACGCGACCTCACAGAACTCGCGAACGGAATGGGTCTGCCCGGTGCAGATCACGAAGTCCTCGGGAATCTCGCGCTGCAGCATCAACCACATCGCTTCGACATAGTCGCCGGCGAAGCCCCAGTCACGTTGCGCATCAAGGTTGCCAAGCCGCAGTTCGTCGACCAGACCGAGCTTGATCTGGGCGACGGTGTGGCTGATCTTGCGGGTGACGAACTCAAGACCTCGGCGAGGACTCTCATGGTTGAAGAGGATGCCGCTGGTTGCGTGAAGGCCGTAGCTCTCTCGATAGTTGAGCGTGATCCAGTGCCCGTAGACCTTGGCGGCCCCATACGGCGAGCGGGGGTGGAACGGCGTGGTCTCCGTTTGGGGGACCTCGTGGACCTTGCCGAACATCTCCGAAGAGCTCGCCTGATAAAAGCGGATCTCGGGGTCGACGAGGCGGATTGCGTCGAGGAGGCGAGTGACGCCGAGGGCGGTGGTCTCGCCGGTGAGGACGGGCTGGCCGAACGAGGTCTGGACGAACGACTGGGCGGCCAGGTTGTAGACCTCCTGCGGACGGTGTTCCTGCAGGATGTGGATCATGGAGATTTCGTCGAGGAGATCGCCCGGAACGAAGGTGATCCTGTCCTGAAGATGCGCAATCCGCTCGAAGTTGACGGTGCTCGACCGTCGGACCATGCCCAGAACCTCGTAGCCCTTCTCAAGGAGCAGCTCGGCGAGGTACGAGCCGTCTTGGCCGGTGACACCGGTGATAAGAGCTCGTTTGGTCACGGAAGATCCTCCCTGCGCCAGAACTCAAGGAGATCCTCAAGTGTCTGCTCGATCGGGATACTGGGAGACCAGCCCGTGTCGGTGCTGATCTTGGTGTTGTCGCCCCGCAGCACCTTCAGGTCGACCGGACGCATGAGTTCCGGATCGGTCTCGAGGGTGATGTCGGCCGACGAAGTGCGTAGAAGGATACCGGCGAGTTCGCGAACTGACCGGTCGATACCCGAGCACACGTTGTACGCCTGGCCGGGACGGCCGTCGACCATCAGCGCCCGGTAGGCCTGGACGACGTCACGAACGTCGGTGAAGTCTCTCCGAGCCTCAAGGTTGCCGACCCGGACGGTGGTCTCGCAGTTTCGCTCGGCGCGGGCCACGCGGCGTGCGAGGGCCGAGGCCACGAACTTGTCGCTCTGACCGGGGCCGAGGTGGTTGAACGCTCGAATTCGGATCACGTCAAAACCATGTCCGAGGCCCGCCTGAACACAGAGCATGTCGGCGGCGGCCTTTGATGCTGCGTAGGGGCTGACCGGCCGCAACGGTTGCTGTTCGGTGAGCGGAAGCTCGGCCTCGGTGACCGGTCCATAGATGTCGGCGCTGGTGACCACAGCGACGCGGGTGGCGCCGGCGAGGCGGGCAGCGTCGAGCGCATTGAGGGTGCCCTCGACGTTGACCCGCAGCGTCTCGACCGGGGTGGACCATGAGGTACCGACGTCGGCCTGGGCGGCCAAGTGGTACACGACGTCGGGTGTGGCCTCGGTGAACGCAGCGATCAGCGCATCGCGATCGGTGATGTCCGTGGCGTCCTCCACGACGTCATCGCCCTCGGCCAGAAGCCACGCAACGAGGTGGGTGCCGACGAAGCCGTCGGCACCGGTGACGAGGGCCCGCACGATCAGGTCCCGAAGAGGCAGGCAGCGGACGACATGAAGGCGGACTCTAGGTTCGGGGTTATGGGTGAGCAACCATCTCTGGCGCTTGCCTCCGGGTGGTCCGGGCGGGGAGGGAGTGCCACATCGACAGGGGAGTCCAGCGGTAGCCTCCGCAGACCGTGGCCGACATCCCAGTCTCCGACGTGCGCCCCGACATACCGAGTGAGCAGCGCGCCGCAACACCATCGGTCACTGCCGTGGTGGTGGCTCATGATCCCGGGGCCTGGTTCGAGGAGGTGCTCGACAGCATCGTCACCCAGGATTACCCCCGCCTCGACGTTGTCGTCGTCGACGGAACGGCCGAGGGCGGCCTTGACGAGCGAGTGCGAGCCGTTGCGCCCGACGCGACCCTGATCGACGCATCCGACACGGTCGGGTTTGCCGCAGCGGCCAACACCGTCCTCGAGACCGACGTCGAGTCGGCCTTCTTGCTCGTTTGTCACGACGACGTCGCCCTGTCCTCCGACGCGGTTAGCGTGCTCGTCACCGAAGCGCTGCGGTCCAACGCCGGCGTCGCAGGCCCCAAGCTCGTCGAGTGGGAGCACCCGGAGGTCCTGCAGCACGTCGGTTTCGTCGTCGATCAGTTCGCCGCTGCGGCCGACGTGATCGAACCCGCCGAGCGAGACCAAGAGCAATACGACAGAGTTCGCGACGTTTTCGCTGTACCGAGTGCATGTGTGTTGGTACGCACGGGCCTCTTTGCAGCGATCGGTGGCTTTGACCCCGGCATCACCCGTCGAGGTGAGGATGTCGACTTCTGCTGGCGAGCCCAGCTCGCCGGTGCTCGGGTGCTCGTCGTACCCGACGCTCGGGTGCGTCACCGCAGCAACCTCATCGGCCGCACCGGTGTCGACGACATTCGCCGCACCCGCGCCCGCCACCAACTTCGAACGGTGCTGGTCACCGGGGGCCGTGTGCGGCTCCTCGGCACCCTCCCGCTCCTGATGTTGCTCTCGCTCGCGGAGATCATCATTGCCACGTTCACCGCACGGTTCGGGCAGGTTCGCGACATCGTCTCAGCGTGGACGTGGAACCTCTCCAGGCTCGACGAGATCCGCCGTCGACGGGCGGGCCTCCGCCCCAAGATCACGATCTCTCCTGGAGAGATTCGGGCCGGACAGGAGTCGGGCTCGGTTCGAATCAACGCTTTTGTGCGCGGCCAGATCGGCCGCCGCGACCAGGCGTTTGGCGAAGAATTCATCACGGCGATGCGCACGGGGACCACCCAGTTCTCGGTACTCACATGGGCGCTCGTCCTCGGCCTGATCGTCTTTGGTTCCCGATCGCTCATCGGTGGTGGCGTGCCGGCCGTCGGCGACTTTGTGGCGTTCCCTGAGTCGAGTGGCGAACTGGTCGACACCTGGTGGTCGAGTTGGCGCCATCGCGATCTCGGTTCGGTCGGCTCGACACCCACCGGCCTCGGTCTCCTCGGGATCCTTGCCGCCGTTCTTGGCGGCTCTCTGGGGTTCGTCCGCACACTGTGGGTGCTTGGCCCGGTGCTCATCGGGCTGATCGGCGCCTGGCGGGTTCTTTCGGTCACGGGTAGTCGTCGGGCCCAGATCGCAACGCTCGTTGCCTATGCCGCACTCCCGTTGCCGTGGGCGGCGATTGCCGGGGCGTCGTGGAGCACCCTCGGCGTCTACGCAACCGCTCCGTGGGTGCTGCGGGCGCTCCTCGAGGCCCAGGCCAGTGCTCCCTTTCGGTCGACCGAAGGCCCGGTCCGGGGGCTCGTCTCCGCATCGGTCGCAGCCGGTGTCGCCGTCGGTCTGGCGGGCATCTTCGACCCTGTCGTTGCCGTCGTCACCGTTTTCGTGGCGACGGGCCTGGTGGCCGGCGCGCTCGTCACGATCAATCCGACGGGCGTGGCGCGGCTTGTCGCCGCAACGGTCGGTGCTGCGCTCGTGGGCGCGCTGCTCACGCTGCCGTTGTCGATCGAACTCCTGAGCAGCGGGCTTCCTTGGCATCCGTTTGCCGACGGGCGAACCGGCGACGCGTCCACCGAACCGCTCACCGACCTTCTGCGCTTTGCGATCGGCCCCGATTCAGCTGCGCTCTTCACCTGGGCGTTCGCCATACCCATGACCGTGCCCCTGCTGGTCGGTCGAGCCTGGCGCTTCGAGCTCGCCGTGCGCCTCTGGTTCGTCGCTCTTGTCGCCTGGGCTCTCGCTTTGATCGCCGTGCACGGTGTTCTCCCGTTCGGCGTTCCGGAGCCGGGTGTGCTCGTGGCACCCGCAGCAATCGCTGTCGCTGCGCTCTGCGGCGTGTGCGTCTCCGCGCTCGAACATGATCTCCGACGCGATGGTTCTGGCTGGCGTCAGGTTGTGTTGCCGGTGGTGATCGGCGCGGCTGTGGTCGCTGCCCTCCCCGGAATCGGCGGGATTACCGACGGCCGGTGGGGGCTTGGTCGAGGTGGCTACGAGAACGTTCTGCCGCTCGCCGACCCGGCGCTCGATGGGTCCTACCGGGTGCTCTGGGTCGGTCATCCCGATCATCTACCCGCACAGGGTTCGCCGTTCGTCGCCGACATGGCCTGGGTTGCGACGATCGACGGCCTTCCCGACATTACCGAACGCACGATCCCCGCCGACCGGGGTGCGCACGAGCAGGTCGAACTCGTGCTCGAAGCGATCCTTGAGGGCGACACGTTGCGCGCCGGACGCCTGCTCGGCGGCCTTGGTGTCCGCTATGTGGTGGCGGTCGAGCGGCTCGCCCCGGCGCCGTTCAGCGATATCGACAATGCCCGGCCACTTCCCGCTGCGCTCGTCGAAACGCTCGACACCCAACTCGACCTGCGACGCCTCGCCGGCGTCAACAGCGCCCTTCGCATCTACGAGAACACCGAGTGGATCCCGGTGCGCGCTGCAGCGGTCAGCACCTTCGACGAAGGCCGCACCTCGCTGTTCGATCTGCAGGTCGCTCCGATCACCGGCACGATCGGGATACTCGTCGGCGAGGGAACTCGCTACGCAGGGATCATCCCTGACGGCGTCGAACTCTTCGTCGCGCAGACCGCCGACGGCGGGTGGCGTCTCGAGGTCGCTGGTGTCGAGGCTGCGAAGCGTCGCTCGCTCGACTGGGCGACCACGTTCGTCCCGAGCGCCGGCGGTGGTGAGGCCGTGCTGGCGTACACCACACCGCGATGGAAGCAGCTCGTCGTCATCGTGCAACTCCTGGCGTTGATCGGCACGGTGAGCATGGCCGTCCGACGCCTCATTGGAGGTCGGCGATGATGCCTGCCCTCCGTTTGCTCGGCCTCATCATCATCGGCGGCTTGGTCACCATCGGTGTGATCGCTGACCAGCGAGAACGCACGATTGAGGAGCTTCCGTCGCCCGTGGTCGTCACTGCCTCCGACTCGCGCACCGGTACATGGTTCTGCGCGGGCGGGTCGGGTTCTGTCGGGGCCGCCACCGTCGGTCTTGAGGTGGTCAACGCCGGCCTTGACGATGCCACGGTCGACGTGCAGTTGGTGCAGGCCGATACGGCCGATGGGCAACGAGCCGAGGTCGTCGTTCCCGCTGCGTCTCGCATTGCTGTCAACCTGCCCCAGCTCGCACCTGAAGCGACCTGGCTGGGAGCAATCGTCGAGAGCGACAATCCCAACGTCGTGGTCGAGCAGACCTTCGATGGTCTGAGCGGCACCGACCGGGCGCCGTGTGCCACCACCACCGGCACGGCACTTTTTGCCGCCGATGGTGCCACCCGACTGCTCGCTGAGGGCGAGTCGATGACGTTGCTGCTCATGAATCCGTATCAGGACGATGCAATCGCCAATGTGCGCTTCGATGCCGACGTCGGGCCCGACAGCATCAGCGCGATCGTGGTCCCCGCCCGTCGCGTTGTCGCAATCGATGTCACCGAGGAGGTCACGGTCGCAGCCCGTGTCCACACGAGCGTCGAGGTCACCGCCGGTCGGCTTGTCGGCAATCGCCTCCAGGTCCGAAACGGCACCTCGGTTCGTGGCCTCGCCGTCACGCCACTCGTTCAGGACGGCGCAGTTCTCAGCGTCGTTCCCGTCGTTGCGACCGAACTCGGGCTCTTCGACCGCATCCATGTGACCAATCCCTCCGATGAGGCGGCTGAGGTCGACCTGGAGATCGTGACC
>NZNH01000040.1 GCA_002694825.1 Acidimicrobiaceae bacterium
ACCGCATTCACGCCGCCGAGCTCCTTGGTGAGGCGCCTCTTTCGAGTCGGACCAAGCCCGGGGATCCCGTCGAGTGCAGACTTCGTCATCCGTTTGTCGCGCAGCTGACGATGGAAGGTAATGGCGAATCGGTGGCTCTCATCGCGGATCCGCTGAAGCATGAAGAGCGCCTCCGACTGGCGAGGAAGCCGGATCGATTCCCTCTGCCCGGGAACGAACACCTCCTCGAACTGCTTTGCCAGCGAGATCACGGGAATCTCCTTGCGAAGCCCCAGCTCATCGAGAACCCGCACTGCCGATGTGAGCTGNCCCTTGCCGCCATCGACCACCAAAAGCTGCGGCGGATAGGCNAACTTGCCATCNCGCTCCTCNACCGGCCGTTCACGATCNGNGANATAGGCCGTGAATCGGCGGGTGAGTACCTCTTCCATCGCAGCGAAGTCATCGTTGCCGTCGACCGTCTTAATCTTGAAGCGCCGGTACTCCGATTTCTTGGGGAGACCGTCCTCTACCACCACCATCGAGCCGACATAGTCGGTGCCCTGGATATGGCTCATGTCGTAGCACTCGATCCGCAGCGGGGCATGGGGAAGGTCGAGATACTCCTGCAACTCGTTGAGCGCACGAGCACGACTGTTGTGATCGCTGCTGCGCTTGAGCCGATGCCGNGTGAAGCTCTCCTCTGCGTTCTGCGTGACCGTCGCATGGAGCTTGCGCTTGTCGCCTCGCTGCGGAACCCGGATGGTGACCTTGCTCTCACGCAGCTCCGACAACCACTCCTCGTACAGCGCAGGATCCGCCGGCAGTTCGGGGACGAGGACCTCCTTCGGCCAACCGATGGGGTTGTCGTCGAAGTACAGCCGCTCGAGCACCCGACTCACGAGCTCCGGCCGATCGAGTTCCTCAGCCTTGTCGACGACGAAACCGCGACGTCCCATGACCCGGCCCTTTCGGACGAAGAACACCTGCACGGCCGCTTCGAGTTCATCGTCGTGGATCCCNATGACATCGGCGTCCTCGTTCTTCGGGAACACCATCTGCTGCTTCTCGATGGCCTTGCGGACGGCCGACAGACGATCGCGGAGATGAGCGGCGAGCTCGAACTCGAGGTCCTCTGAGGCCTGCTCCATCTGTCGCTCGAGTTCGGCGACAACCGCATCGGTGTCGCCTTCGAGGAAGCGCACCAGCTCTGCGACCAGCTCGTCGTAGGCGTCCTTCTCGGATNTCNCCGACGCACGGGCCTGCGCACTTCTCGATGTGGAACAGCAGGCACGGCTTACCCAACCGCTCGTGGTGNCGGAACTTGTTGTCGGTGCAGGTTCGAATTGGGAACGTGCGAAGCAGGAGATCGAGGGTGTCACGGATGGCGTAGGCCTGGCCGTAGGGGCCGAAGTAGCGATTGCCCTTCTTGCGCTTGCCCCGCATCACCATCGCCCGGGGCCAGTCGTCGAGGGTGGTGACGGCCAGGAACGGATACGACTTATCGTCCATGTAGCGGACGTTGAATCGCGGCTTATGACGCTGGATGAGGGTGTACTCCAGCATCAACGCCTCNACCTCGTTGCCGACCTGCATCCACTCCACCGTCTCGGCGGTCTCGACCATCTGCCGGGTGCGGGTGTGGAGGTTGCGCGGATTCTGGAAATAGTTCGAGAGGCGCGACCGCAGGCTCTTCGCCTTGCCGACGTAGATCACCCGCCCCTCGGCGTCTTTAAATTGATACGAGCCAGGGGTATCGGGGATCGTCCCGGCCGGCGGTCGCTGCACCATCACCTCCGAGACTAGAGCGAGGGTGCCGCGACCAGCCCGACGGGGCGGCCCTCCTCGCCGACGGATGTCAGTCGAGCAATGGAGCCAGGAAGCGGCCGGTATAACTCTCAGGGATCTGCGCNACGGCCTCNGGCGTGCCCTCNGCGACGATCGTTCCACCCCCGGAACCGCCCTCGGGGCCGAGATCGATCAACCAGTCGGCCGTCTTGATCACGTCGAGGTTGTGCTCGATCACCAGCACGGAATTGCCCTGATCGACAAGCCGTCCGAGCACGCCGAGAAGCTTGCGAATGTCCTCGAAATGCAGGCCCGTGGTGGGCTCGTCGAGGATATAGATCGTGTGGCCAGTGGAACGCTTGGCGAGTTCGGATGCCAGCTTCACCCGCTGNGCCTCGCCACCCGACAGTGTCGGAGCGGGCTGACCGAGGCGCACGTACCCGAGGCCGACATCGACCAGCGTCTGCATATGGCGGGCAATCGGCGGCTGATTCGAGAAGAACTCGAGTGCTTCCTCGATCGGCATGGCGAGCACTTCGGCGATGTTCTTGCCCTTGAACATGATCTCGAGGGTGTCGCGGTTGTACCGCTTCCCCTTGCATACCTCGCATGGAACATAGACATCCGGGAGGAAGTGCATCTCGATCTTGATCGTGCCGTCGCCCTGGCAGGCCTCGCAGCGTCCGCCCTTCACGTTGAAGCTGAACCGGCCCGGCTGGTAGCCACGAATGTTGGCCTCGTTGGTTTGGGCGAACAGCTTGCGAATGTGGTCGAAGACTCCCGTGTAGGTCGCGGGGTTCGAACGAGGGGTCCGTCCGATCGGCGACTGGTCGATGGCGATGACCTTGTCGAGCTGCTCCATGCCTTCGATGCGCTTGTGGAGGCCGGGCGGCACCTTCGAGGTATAGATCCGCTGCATCAACGACCGCAGGAGGATCTCGTTGACCAGGGTCGACTTTCCAGAGCCCGAGACGCCTGTGACGCACACGAACTTGCCGAGCGGGAACTCGACGCTGACGTCCTTGAGATTGTTCTCCTCCGCACCCACGACGGTGACGATGTTGCCGTTGCCGGGACGACGAGTACCGGGCACCGGGATGGAGCGCTTCCCGGAGAGGTACTGGCCAGTGATGGAGTCCTTGTTCTTGAGCAGCTGCTTGTAGGTGCCGCTGTGCACGATCGTGCCGCCGTGCTCGCCGGCACCCGGCCCGATGTCGACGATGTGATCGGCGACCTTCATCGTGTCCTCGTCGTGCTCGACGACGAGCACCGTGTTGCCGAGATCGCGCATCCGCACGAGCGTCTCGATGAGGCGCTGGNTGTCGCGCTGATGCAGGCCGATCGAGGGCTCGTCGAGCACGTACAGCACGCCAACCAGACCCGAACCAACCTGCGACGCGAGCCGGATGCGCTGGGCTTCGCCGCCGGCGAGGGTCGCGGCATTGCGCGACATCGACAGATAATCAAGGCCAACATCGAGGAGGAAACCCAGGCGAGCGTTGATCTCCTTGAGGACCTGCTCGGCGATGATCGCATCGCGGTCGTTGAGTTCGAGCTCACCGAGCGTCTTTGCCGCATCGGCGATCGACATCGAGCAGAGGTCACTGATGTTGTGCCCGTCGATCGTCACCGCAAGCGAGAGCGGGTTGAGGCGAGCGCCGCTGCAGACCTGACACGGCACCTGCCGCATGTAGCCCTCGATCTGCTCGCGAGTAGCATCGCTCTCGGCCTCGTCGTGGCGCCGCATCAGGTACGGGATCACACCCTCGTACCTCGCCTGATACGTGCGCGTGCGGCCATAGCGATTCTTGTAGCGGACCTGCACGCGTCCTTTCACGCCCCTGCCGTGCAGAAGGAGATCCCGTTGCTTCTTCGAGAGCTTCTCCCACGGCAGATCCTGCGGGATCTCGTAGAGCTCGCAGATCGATTCGACCAGCCGCGAGAAGTAGCGACTGCGACCACCTGCCCACGGCTGGATCGCGCCACCCGCAATGGTCTGCTCCTGGTCGGGGATCACGAGCCGAGCATCGACCTCGAACACGGTGCCGAGACCATCGCAGTGTGAGCAGGCGCCGTACGGCGAGTTGAAGGAGAAATTCCTCGGCGCGAGCTCATCGAACGACTTGCCGTCGCTCGGGCGCGACAGGTGTTGGCTGAAAACGATCGTCTCGGGCTCACCCTCCTTCGGGACGATCTGGAGTTCGGCGATGCCACCCGTGAGGCTGAGCGCCGTCTCGATCGAGTCGGTGAGCCGGCGCTCGATCCCTTCGCGCAGGACGAGACGGTCGACGACAACGGAAATGTCGTGGGTCTCATACCGTTCGAGCTCGAGTTCGTACTCCTCGTTGAGATCGATGAGCTGCCCGTCGACGATGGCTCGGACGAACCCCTGACCGGCGAAGTCGGCGAGCAGGGTGTCGTAGGTGCCCTTGCGGCCTTTGACGACCGGAGCAAGGACCTGAAATCGCAGTCCCTCCTCCATCGTCAAGATCTTGTCGACGATCTGCTGGGGTGTCTGGCGCACCAGCTCTTCACCCGTCTCGGGATCGTGCGGGATACCGATACGAGCGAACAGGAGGCGCAGATAGTCGTACACCTCGGTGACGGTGCCGACCGTCGACCGAGGGTTTCGGCTCGCGGACTTCTGGTCGATCGAGATCGCAGGGGAAAGCCCTTCGATGAAATCGACATCGGGCTTGTCCATCTGCCCCAGGAACTGCCGGGCGTATGCGCTCAGTGACTCGACGTATCGACGCTGCCCCTCGGCATAGATCGTGTCGAACGCGAGGCTCGACTTGCCCGACCCGGACAGACCGGTGAAAACGATGAGCTTGTTGCGCGGCAAGTCCAGATCGACCTCGCGGAGATTGTGTTCACGGGCGCCTTGGATGACGAGACGATCGGCCACCGCCGCACTCTAGCGGTGCAGCGGCTGCCGAACGCTTGTTCGGCAGGGCAGAAATCCGACGATCCGGATCAGCCCGAGATGCCGCGGGCGAAGGAGCTAGCGCATCTCCCGAAGCTCTCGCTTCAAGTCCTTCACCTCATCGCGGAGGCGGGCGGCGTATTCGAAACGAAGGTCGACTGCGGCGTCGCGCATCTCCTGCTCGAGATTGCGGATCAAACGCTCCAACTCGTCCTCGGGCAGGTCGCTGAGATCGTCGGTCGCGCGACGACGATCACTGAGCTCGGACAATTTCTCGGGAACCGGCGCCCGCTCCTCGGCCGGCCGGATCATCGACAAGATGTCGGTGATCTCCTTTCGGACCGACTGCGGGTTGATGCCGTGCTCTTCGTTGTACCGCTGCTGCAGCCCACGGCGCCGCATCGTCTCGCTGATCGCCCGCTGCATGGAATCGGTCATCTGGTCGGCGTACATCACGACCTCGCCGGCCACGTTTCGGGCAGCACGACCGATCATCTGAATCAGCGACGTTTCGCTGCGCAGGAACCCTTCCTTGTCGGCGTCGAGGATGGCGACGAGCGACACCTCGGGAAGATCGAGTCCCTCGCGAAGCAGATTGATGCCGACGAGCACGTCGAACTCGCCGAGCCGGAGATCCCGCAGAATCTCGATGCGTTGGATCGTGTCGACCTCGCTGTGGAGGTACCGCACCCGAATGCCGAGTTCGAGGAGGTATTCGGTGAGATCCTCGGCCATCTTCTTCGTGAGGGTGGTGACGAGAACCCGTTCGTCCTTCTCGACTCGATCCTTGATGAGTTCGTGTAGGTCGTCGATCTGACCTTTCGTGGGCTTCACGACGACCTCGGGATCGATCAGCCCGGTGGGCCGCACGATCTGCTCGACCACCTGGCTCGACACCTGTAGCTCGTAATCGCCCGGTGTTGCTGAGAGGAAGACGACCTGGTTGAGCCGCTCCATGACCTCCTCGAAGGTCAGCGGGCGGTTGTCGGCCGCCGACGGCAACCGGAACCCGTGCTCGATCAGTGTCGACTTTCGGGACCGGTCACCTTCGTACTGGCCGTGCAACTGCGGCACGGCGACGTGGCTCTCATCGATCACGAGAAGCCAATCCTCAGGGAAGTAGTCGAGCAGGGTGTACGGCGGCTCGCCGTAGGCGCGTCCGTCGATCGGGCCCGAGTAGTTCTCGATGCCGTTGCAGTAACCGACCTCCTGCATCATCTCGAGGTCGTACTCGGTGCGCATACGAAGGCGTTGAGCCTCGAGCAGCTTGCCGTCTTTCTCGAAGGCAGCCAGCTGCGTCTGCAGCTCCGATTGGATCCGCTCGATCGCGGCCTGCATTCGCTCTTCGCTCGTGGCGTAGTGCGTCGCGGGAAAGATCACGAGCTCCTCAAGCGTTTCGAGCCGTTCCCCCGTCAACGGGTCGACCACGGTGATCTGCTCGATCTCGTCGCCGAAGAGTTCGATGCGCACAGCCGTCTCGTCGTAGGCGGGGTGAACCTCGATCGTGTCGCCTCGCACCCGGAACTTACCGCGAACGAGATTCATGTCGTTGCGCTCGTACTGCAGTTCGACAAGTCGTTTGAGGATCGAACGCTGGTCGTGCTCTTCGCCGGTGCGCACTACGAGCAGCTGGGTCTCGTATTCCTCCGGCGAGCCCAGGCCGTAGATCGCCGACACCGACGCGACCACGATCGTGTCGCGGCGGGTGAGCAGTGAGGACGTGGCCGAGTGACGAAGTCGATCGATCTCGTCGTTCACCGACGAGTCCTTCTCGATGTACGTGTCGCTCGAGGGCATGTACGCCTCGGGCTGGTAGTAGTCGTAATAGGAGACGAAGTACTCGACCCGGTTGTCGGGGAAGAACTCCTTGAGCTCGTTGGCGAGCTGCGCAGCAAGCGATTTGTTGGGCGCGAGCACGAGGGTGGGTCGCTGCACCTGCTCGATGGTCCAGGCGATCGTGGCGCTCTTGCCCGAGCCGGTGATGCCCAGCAGCGTCTGAAAACGATCGCCAGCCTCGATGCCAGACGAGAGCGCCTCGATCGCAGCCGGCTGATCGCCGGCCGGCACGAACTCAGCGTCGACCCGAAACGGATTTTTCGCCGAGGGAACCGTCACCGGAGGCATACGCCCAACCTAGCCAAGGGGCACGACAGGCTCAGTGGGCAGACTCGCCGGCATTGTCCCGGGCCGCCTCGGCCTCAGGAGCCGGATGCGGCAGGGACTGCATCCACGCCCAGGCTTCGTCGACTTGGGCATCAAGGTCGCCGAGGGGGCCGGAGTTGTCGATCACCACATCGGCAACGGCACGTCGGTCCTCGCGACTGGCCTGGTTGGACATTCGCGCTCGCGCGTCATCCTCCGAGAAGCCGCGGAACTCGACGAGGCGCTCGACGGCAATCTCCGTGTCGACGTCGACCACCACGATCCCGGACAGGTTCGCGTACCGATCCTTGTCGGAGGTACCGTCAGCCCTCACGAGCAGCGGTATATCGAGCACGACAATCGCATCGGTGCCGAGCACCGCTTCGCGCTGGGCCTTCATCTCCTCGCCGACCGCAGGGTGGACAAGGTCATTGAGTGCCTTCAGTTCGTCCTCATCGTTGAAAACGATCTCGGCGACGGCTTGGCGGTCGAGGCTGCCATCGGAAGACACGATCGCGTCGCCCCAACGTTCGACCATGCCGGCGAAGACCGAACCGCCAGGAGCCTGCAGTTCTCGAACGATGCGGTCCGCGTCGATCAACACGGCGCCCCGCTCCACGAGAAGGTCGGCAACGGTCGACTTGCCGGATCCGATGCCGCCGGTGAGTCCGATCTCGATCACGCCGGCGAGCGTAGTGATCACGCAGTGGTGTCCACCACACGGTGACGTTCCGCGCGCCGCCAAAACGGCAAAGCGACGGCACCCCCGCCGGGTACCGCCGCTTCGACCTTCGACATCAGATGGTCGAGTCGATCGCTCAGGCCTTCCGGCCCGGGTCGATCACTCCTCTTCGGAGACCTCCACCTCGACCTCTTCTTCGACCTCGACGTACTCGTACTCGACGGCCGGTTCGCTTTCGGCAGCTTCATCGCCGTGCTCGGCGTAGTACTCCTCCCAGGCAGCCTGACCTTCGGAGGCGGTTTCGCCACCGATGTAGTTGCCGTCGGAGTCGTAGGCGTGCTCGCCGAACGCTTCCTGGTATTCGGCGGCGACCTCCCCACCCTCGGCGGCCTGCTTGATCGACAGGCTGATGCGGNGACGCTGCAGGTCGAGATCGATGATCTTCACCCAGAGCTCNTCGCCNGGNGTGACGACCTGCTCAGGCAGATCGACGTGGTGTGCCGACATCTCCGAGATGTGAACGAGACCCTCGATCCCTTCGCCGACCTGGACGAACGAACCNAANGGCACGAGCTTGGTGACCCGGCCGTAGACGAGCTCACCGACGCGGTGGCTCGAGGCGAACTCCTGCCACGGATCCTGCTGGGTGGCCTTGAGCGACAGGCTGATGCGTTCGCGGTCGAGATCGACCTCGAGGACCTCGACATCGATCTCGTCGCCGACGGTGACGACCGATGACGGGTGATCGACGTGCTTCCACGACAGTTCCGAGACGTGCACGAGGCCGTCCATGCCGCCGAGGTCGACGAAGGCGCCGAAGTTGACGACGCTGGACACCACGCCCTTGCGACGCTCGCCGGGCTTGAGGTTGTCGAGGAACGCGCCACGCTGTTCCTTCTGNTTCNCTTCGAGCCAGCTGCGACGGCTGAGCACCACATTGTTGCGGTTCTTGTCGAGCTCGATGATCTTGGCTTCGATCTCGTTGCCGATGTACGGCTGGAGGTCGCGGACTCGGCGNAGCTCGACGAGTGACGCCGGGAGGAATCCTCGCAGGCCGATGTCGACGATCANGCCNCCCTTGACGACCTCGATGACCTGGCCCTTGACCACGCCGTCGGCTTCCTTGAGTTCTTCGATCTTGCCCCAGGCGCGCTCGTACTGGGCGCGCTTCTTCGACAGGACGAGGCGGCCTTCCTTGTCTTCCTTGGTGATGACAAGGGCTTCGATGCGCTCGCCCATCGACACGACCTCGTTGGGGTCGACGTCATTGCGGATGCTCAGCTCACGGCTCGGGATGACACCCTCGCTCTTGTAGCCAATGTCGAGGAGGACTTCGTCCTGGTCGACTCGGACGACGGTGCCCTCGACGAGCTGTCCGTCCTCCACGAGGACCATGGTGGAGGTGTAGGCCTCTTCGATGTCGACGCCACCGAGGTCGGCGTCGATGATCTGGCGGGGGATGTAGTTGCCCTCGGAATCGAAGGTTCCGAATTCGGGGGCGCTGGTGTCGGTCATGGGATTTTTCTCGGCGAATCGAGGTACCCGGGCGGTATCGGACCGCGCAGGTCTGTCAGGGAGACAGCCTCTCCACGCTATCGGACCCGATGCGCGACTGCGCCGGGCCGATCCGTCGGAACGATCAGGCGATCTCCGCTGTGCCGATCTCGGTCTTGCGTCGAGCGACGTAGTCGGNGAGTTCGGCGCGAATCGCGTCGTCGATCGGTGGAGGTTCATACGCCTCCAGGAGCTCCTTCCACGCNTGGGTGGCCCGATCGATCACGCGGGTACGGCCCTGTTCCTCCCACAGCTCGTAGTTGCTCCAGTCGGAGAGCTCAGGGGTGTGGAACTCGGTCTGGTAGCGGCTCATCGTGTGCGATGAGCCGAGGAAGTGCCCNCCGGCCCCGACCTCGGCGATCGCGTCGATCACTTCGTCTGCGTCGCTGAAATCGATCGTCGGCTTGATGGCGTCGTACATCTGGATCAGGTCGGCATCGAGCATCGCCTTCTCGAAGCTCGTGGTGAGTCCGCCCTGCATCCAGCCGTGCCCGTGGTGCACAAAGTGGGCACCCCCCATGTGCGCCGACATGATCGACATCATCGACTCGTATGCGGCCTGCGAATCGACCGTGTTCGACGTGCTACCGAGCCAGGTGCGGTACGGCATGTCGTAGAAGCGAGCCATCTCTCCGGCCGCGATTGCACCGGTGACGACCTCCGGCACACCCATCGCCGGCGCGCCGGATTTCATGTCGACAGCGGCGATCAATGACCCGTAGAACAGCGGCGCCCCAGGAACCTCCATCTGCAGATATGCCGAGACACCGATGGTTTCGGCATTGTGCTGGATGAGGCTGCCCGATGCCGTGATCGGTGACATGGCCCCGGACATCGCGACCGGTGACACGATCGTCGCCTGCCCTCGACGAGCGAGTGCGATCGAGCCGAGGAGCAACGGTTCGTCGACCAGCAGCGGTGAGTTGACGTTGAGCACCGACATCGTGTGCGGCACTTCGTTCAGTTCGGCCTCGTCGATGCCGTACCCGATCTTGATCATCTCAAGACCGTCCTCGACACGGGTCGTGCCGATGCCGTAGACCCGCAAGACCTTGTCGGACAGCGTCAGCCAGTCGAACATCGAGTCGAGGTGACGGGTGTTCGGTGGGCGGTCGATCGGTTCGACCGGGTGACCGCCCATCACGTGGAGGCTCGGCATCATGTGCCCGAGGCGCAGCAACTCCTGGAAGTCGGCGCCGGTGCCGGGGCGGCGACCGCGTTCCTGGTCGAGCACGTTGGGGGCGCTCGATGCCGATCCCCATACGATCGAGTCGCCGCCGAAGTGCACCGTCTTGGCCGAATCGCGTGCCGCCATGTCGAACGCGCCGGGCGCCATCGCCACGAAGTGTTCGACAGCGGCAGGATCGAACCGGACATTGCCGGTCTCCCGGTCGACCGCGCAACCGTTGGCCTCGAGAGTGTCCCATGCCGACTGGGCGTGGAAGGTCAGCCCGATCTCCGACAGGATCCGCATCGAGAGGCGGTGCACCTCGTGGGTCTGTTCTTCGCCGAGCACGGTCGACGGCGCGAACTTGCGCTTCATCGGCCGGAAGAGCTCGCGGGGCGCCGCCGCCAGTTGCGCCGCCGCTCCCCTACGCCGTTCGCCTCTGCGGACCATGCACGCGCACCGTAGCTCTAGCGCGACGCGATCACCAGGAACTCCGGTGACTCGGTGTCCGGTGGACGCAATGACCAGTCGCCGGGTTCNGCGGCACCGAGCGACTCGACCGTGAGNCCNNCCGCCGAACACAACAGCCGCAGCTCTCTCGGTGTGAAACAGGTGGTCCAAAGATCGACATCGGCCACCGCTCCCCCGCTGTCGCGCACCTCAGTGGCCTCGCGGTGGACACCGCGTTCTGCGTCGAAGTCGTTGCCGTCGAGCAGGTTGGCCGCCTGGAGGTANGCGTTGAATGCCGTGAACACGACCAGCCCGCCCAGTCGAACGGCCCGAGCCATACCGTCGAGGATCTCCGTGTCGGGATCAAGGGACGGCCCCGCCGCCGGACCGCCGCTCATGCCGAACGCACCCTGACAGACCGACAACACGAGGTCGAACTCTGCGTTGAATGTCATCGCTCGAGCGTCGAGTCGCTCGAAGGTCACACCCGGCGGGGCGTCGGCGAGCGCAACGTCGATGAACGTCTGACTGATGTCGACGCCGTGAACGACGAACCCCCGCCGACCGAGTTCGTGGGCGTGCCTGCCCGGACCACAGCCGACGTCGAGAATGCGCGCCCCCGGCTCGAGCGGCACCCGTCGGAGGAGTTCGTCGACTTCCTTGACCGTGCCCTTCGTGAACGAATAGCGGAGGTATGCCGCCCCCATATGGTCGGCGAGTTCCTCGAACCAGTGGTCTGGGCCTTGGGGTTCCACGACCGCCATCATGGCGGCTGTGACTGCGCCAGGCCGACGTCGACGTCTCGAGTTGATTCTCGACCGCGATGGGGCCACCTGTGTGTGGTGCGGCTGCGAGGTCGACACGCCGCTCGTTCAAGCCACGACCGAGCACGTCGTGCCCCGGCTGAAAGGTGGCCCCTCGTGGCTGGAGAACGAGGTCGCCGCCTGCAAGCGCTGCAATGGTCGGCGTGGTCACCGCAACCTGGTCGACTGGGCCGACGAGTGCGATGGCAGCGGCTGGAACGTTGATCGACATCGGCTCGTTCGCGTTCTTGAGTCGCTCGATGCACGCATCGCCGAGCAGGGGGGCCAGCGCAAGGCNCGGCCGTACATCCGGAGTCAACTCCGGCGACTGCGCCGCCAGATCAGCTGANCCGACTCAGCCCTTGGCGTCGGCCCAGGTGTCAGCGACCTGAAGATCGATCTCGAGTGGCACTCGCAATTCGTAGGCCTCGCGCATCGTCGAGGTCATCAACTCGCTGGCTTGNTCGACCTCGGCCTCGGGCGCCTCGACGATGATCTCGTCGTGGACCTGGAGCACGATCGCGCTCTCGAGCCCTTCATCCTCGAGCGCTTTGTCGAGGTTGACGATNGCGACCTTGAAGATGTCCGCAGCGAGGCCTTGGATCCCNGCGTTCATCGCCTGACGTTCGCCGGCTTGCCGGATCTGCCGATTGTTCGACGAGAGTTCGGGGATCTGCCGACGCCGCCCGAAAAGGGTCTCGGTGTAGCCCCGTTCACGGGCCAGCTCGACCGTATCCTCCATGTACTGCTTCACGGCCGGGAACGCAGCGAAGTAACTCTCGAGGATTTCGGATGCCTCGGACACCGGGATGTTGAGGCGCTGCGCAAGCCCGTAAGCCTCCATGCCGTAGGCGAGGCCGTACGACACCATCTTCGCTTTCGACCGTTCCTCGACATGGACATCCTCGGGAGCGATGTCGAANACGGCNGCGGCCGTTGCCGTNTGNATGTCGTCGCCGGCCTCGAACGCCCCGATCAGGCCCGGATCCTCCGCAAGGTGGGCGATGCATCGCAACTCGATCTGGTCGTAGTCGGCGATCAGGAGCTTGTGCCCCTCCCTAGCGACAAAGGCCGTTCGGAAAACTCGCCCCCGCTCGGAGCGGACGGGAATGTTGTGCAGGTTCGGCTGATCCGACGAGAGGCGGCCGGTTCGGGCCACGGTCTGCTGGAACGTGGCGCGGATCCGGTTTCCCTCGCCGACCTCGGCGAGCAGACCCTCGCCGTAGGTCGACCGCAGCTTCTCGACTTCGCGGTACTGGAGGAGGTCCTCGACGATCGGATGCTCAGTGCGCATCTTTTCGAGCGACTGGGCGTCGGTCGAATAGCCGGTTTTCGTCCTCTTCTGTGGGGTGAGCCCGAGTTCGTCGAACAACACTTCGCGCAGTTGCTTGGTGGAGTTGACGTTGAAGTCGTGTCCGGCATGCTCGATCACGGCGGCCCGCTTGGCCTCCGTCTCGGCGACGAGTTCATCCCGAATCGCCTGCAGCACATCGGGGTCGACACCGATGCCTCGATACTCCATCTTCGCGAGTACCCGCACGAGCGGCACCTCGAGTTCGTCGTGGAGGGAGAGCAGCCCCTGCGTGGCCATCGCCTCGCGGAGCGGCGTCACGAGGTGGTGCACGGCGAGCGCCACAAGGCTCGGCTCCTCGGCAGCATCCGCCGTGGCGCCGCCGTCGAGATCAAGCTGTCCTTCGGGCGGGCCCGACTCCGGGAGTTCCATGCCACAGTGTCGGAACAGCAGCGCACCGAGGTCGTAGACGTTGTCGGCCGGATCGAGCAGGTAGGCAGCGAGGCGGGNATCGACCNCAAGGTCACGNACATCGACACCATGGTCGTAGAGCCGTCGCATCGCAGACTTGGCCCCGTGCATCGCCACGGGACGGCCGTCGGGGCCGAAGAGCACCCGCAGGGCGTCGAGCACCGACGGGTCGTCGAAAAAGTCGCCCTTCACGAAACCGACATCGGACGCGTCACCGTCGACCACGAAGGCGAGCCCACCGTCGACTCCGGATTCCGGCACACCGAGAGCGAGCACATCGGAACCAGTCCCCGCGAGGGCAAGCGCAGNGGCCGCAGCGGCGGGCGAGTCGTACACCGTGATGCCGGCGNTNAGCGCCTCAGCGGGCTCACTGCCGGCCTCGCCGAGAACCGGAGCGAGACGGTCCCAGAGCGTGCGGAACTCGAGGAAGTCGAAGAGCTTCTTGATGACGTCGGTATCGGGTGCGCCCTGGGTCAAGTCGTCGAGCCGAAAGTCGAGCTCAACGTCGCGGACAAGCACCATCATCTCGACGTTGTTGCGGACGTTGGCCTCGTTGCCTGCGAGGTTCTCTCGTAGCTTCGGCGTGAGTTCGTCGAGGGCGGCATAGATGCCGTCGATACCGCCACGCTCGTTGATCAGCTTGGCGGCCGTCTTCTCGCCCACACCGGGGACGCCGGGAAGGTTGTCGGAGTTGTCGCCGCGCAGGGCTGCGTACTGGACATAGTCGACCGGCCTCACGCCGGTGCGTTCGAAGATCCCCGCCTCGTCATAGAGGGCGTAATCGCTGACGCCGCGCTTGTTGTAGAGCACCTTGACGTGCGGATCCTCGACCAGCTGATAGCTGTCGCGATCGCCGGTCACGATGATGACATCGTCGCCACGATCTCGGCCCTGGGTAGCCAGGGTGGCGATGATGTCATCGGCTTCGAAGCCGACCTTTTCCAGCGTTGGGATCGCCATCGCATCGAGCACTTCGCGCACGACGCCCATCTGCTGGCGGAGAATGTCCGGCGCTGCTTCCCGCTGCGCCTTATAGGAGGGCGTCATCTCGTGCCGGAAGGTCGGCTCGGGCCGATCGAACGCGACGGCGATGTGATCGGGCTCGTGATCCTTCATCAGGTTGATAAGCATCGACGTAAAACCGAACACGGCGTTGGTCACCTGTCCCGACGCGGTGGCCATGTCGGTGGGCAGCGCAAAGAACGCCCGGTAGGTGAGCGAGTTTCCATCGATGAGCATCACGGTCGCCATTGCGGGCGACCCTAACGCGCCCCTCAGGGGGTCGCGTCGCCTGCCAGTACCTCGTGGGCGACATCGATCATGCGGCGCCGACTCGACATGGCGGAACGCTGCAGAAACGTGAACGCATCACGCTCGCTGAGCCCGTGCTCGTCGATCAGCTTGCCCTTTGCCCGGTCGATCGTCTTGCGCTCCTCGAACCGTTGCTCGGCTGCGTCGAGTTCGCTACGCAGCGCTGCTGCCTCACGGCGACGAGCGATCGCCAGCTCAACCGCCGGCACGAGTTCCTCGCGCTGATAAGGCTTCACCAGATACGCCATCGCGCCTGCGTCACTCGCCTCGTGAATCAGCTCGCGCTGACTGAACGCCGTCAGCATCACGACCGCCGTGTCGGTCAAGGACGTGATCTCGCGGGCCGCTTCGATCCCCGTCATTCCCGGCATCTTCACATCGAGGAGCGCAAGATCAGGCCGGTGCTCCATAACAAGCGCAACGGCATCATCGCCGCGACCGGTATCGGCCACCACGTCGTAGCCCTCCTCACGCAGCACTTCGACGAGATCCATGCGGATGATCGCCTCGTCTTCGGCGACGACAACACGGATGTCGCTCATGTGGCTCCGAACCGGTCGAGCAGCTCGTCTTGTTCGGCATCAAGCGCCGCGATCTTCACCGAAAGGGCGTCGCGGTGCTTCCGGAGGCGATCGGCGTGGCGGCTGGCCTTGCGGTGCTCTCGTTCGGCAAGCGGGGCCTCCGACACGAGTGCCCGCAGACGTGCGTCAGCGGCTTCGTCGGCGAGCTGGATTAGCTGCTCCTCGGTGACGGCGAGGTCGTCGCGCGCGGATCGAAGCTGCTTGCTGATGGTGCGGAGACGGCGCTCGATCTGGGCCTGAGACATACCAGGAGCATACGGCCCCGTCCTTGCATGGCCGTGTCCGGCGATTTCTGGGGCACGATGGGCCGATGCGTCTCGTCGCCTGGGCCTGTGCCTTCTCGTTGCTTGTCGTCGGGTGCGGTGGCGACGATGCCGCTGAGGCCTGCGTCGAGCTGCGCGAACCCGAGGATCAGGCATCAGGTCGTCACGTCCTCAGCGAGGGCACGGTCGAGTACCAGACCGAGCCGCCGACAAGCGGGCCCCACATCGCCGGCCCCACGCCTGAGGGGGTGCTCGACGCCGGCGTGCCGCCGGAAATCCAGGTGCGGGTTCTCGAATCCGGCGGTGTCATGGTGCAGTACGACGACGCTGTCGTCGGTGTGGAACTCGAGCAGCTCAGGTCGATCGGTTCACCGTCGATCGTGGTCGCTCCTGCCGCCTCGCAGTTGCCAGCGCGAATCGTCGCCACCGCCTGGACCTGGAAGCTCTCGTGTTCGGCCGTCGATCTCCGCACGCTCGAGGCCTTCGCGGCCGAACGGCCTGCCGACGCCCCCGGTCTCGACTGACGCTACGTGTCGATCAGGCCTGACGCCTTGCGACGACCTCTTCGAGGCGCTCGAGGGTCTTCTGCAGATTGACCTTGTGCCGCTCCGGATAACCGACCATCTCGATGAAGCGGGGGGCGAGCGACGTCGTCCAGTCGAACGACTCGGTGACCCTGGTACCGCCGTCGACCTCTTCGAGTTCGTACCGCCACAGATGACCGCCGACATGGGCCCAGGCGATGCGTCGATTCTCCTCGAACTCCTTGACCGTCGACGACATCTGATACGGCACTCCGAGCTTCATCTTCATCCTGAACCGGGCTCCGTCGCGCAGCCGCTCAGGCCCGCTGGCGACGCCTCTCACCGTGCCGGAGCCGTCCATTTCGACATGGCCGGTCGGGCTGGCGAGCACCTCGAAGATGACCTCGGCAGGAAAGGGCAGGACGCGGCTGTCGGAGATGATCTTGGCGCTCATGGGGGGGGACTCCAATCGTTGCCGAAACGCTACCGCCGACGGTGTGTCTGCGATCAGTCGGCGGTCGGGCCGAGTCGTCCACCGGCGTTGCTGCGGATGAGCCAGAGCCCGGCGATGAGCATCACGGCCCATCCGATCATCACCGAGGTGATGAACGCATTTCGTGCCGTGCCTGCGACCAGCAGAATCATCGGCACGAAGCCACCGGCAAAGCCGACGGCGAGACGCATTCGCTGCGGCGGCTGCACCCACGCGATCGCAAGTATCGAATACGCGACGATCGCAGGCGGCAGGGCAAGCACCGGCCCGACGAATCCGGCCCCGGGAAGCGCAGCGATCGAGAACGCCGCAAGGCGACCGGCCAGG
>NZNH01000041.1 GCA_002694825.1 Acidimicrobiaceae bacterium
CCTTCAGCCGACGCCCAACCCGTCGATCTGGGCGACCCGACCGATCGCCGATACGACCTTGATGCGCTCCGGGGCGTCGCCATGCTGCTCGGGATCGTCCTGCACGCGGCGATCCCCTTCGTGCCGTACTACGACGCCGATGACACCGGCGGGAAGTTGCTCTTCGGCCTGTTCGAGTACATCCATCTGTGGCGGATGCCGCTGTTCTTCCTGATCAGCGGCTACTTCACGTCGATGCTCTGGCGTCGGCGAGGTCTCCGGGCGCTGGTGCGGCACCGCCTTCGCCGGATCGCTGCGCCGCTCGCAATCTTCTACGTTCCTGTCATCGTCCTCGTGCTGGCCGGGATCGTCGGCGGGTATGTGATTGCGGGTGTCGACGCCGAGGACACGTTCGGCCAGACCGATGCGTATGAAGCCCCGCAAAGCGACGACGAGAAGGAAGGTGACGAGCCGGCGGAGGACGACGGCTTCGGCTTTGCGCATCTGTGGTTCTTGTGGCATCTCCTGTGGCTTGTCGCTGCGTTCGCGTTTCTGGCCCGCGCACACGAAGGGTGGACCGCCCGGGGCGGCCGGGGCCCACCCGCCAGCGCCGCTTGGGTACTCGTGCCACTGTCGGTACTTCCGTTCCTGGGGATGCAGGAAGACGTGCTCGGGCCCGATACGTCCGACCGTGTCCTGCCCGCACCGGCGGTCATCGGGTTTTACGCGGCGTTTTTCTTCTTCGGCGCAGCCCAATACGGCGCCGGCGATGGCGGAGATCCGATCGACCGACTCGGCCGGTGGTGGCCGGCACAGTTGGTCGGCAGCCTGATCGTCTTCGGTGTCCTTGTCGGAGAAGTGCTCGACACCGGCAGCGTGGTTCTCGAGGTCACTGCGGCATGGATGGTGAGCTTCGGGATGGTCGGCGCGTTCCGCGAGCGGCTCGCCCAGCCCTCGTTCCGCGTGCGTTGGCTGTCGGATTCCTCCTACTGGATGTATCTGATGCATCTCCCGCTGGTGTTCGTGCTCCAGGGCGTGGCGGTGGCGCTCGGACTCCCGTCGATCCTTGCCTTCATCGCCGTCGTCGTCGCCACGGTCGGCATCCTCGCGCCGAGCTACCACTATCTCGTGCGCTTCACGGTGATCGGTCGGCTGCTCAACGGGCGACGGTCCCGGGACGGTGATGCCCGCCTGCGGGCTCAGCTCGAGATTCTCCGACGTCCCTGACGGGACCCGGTTCGCCGTCGTCTCTCGCGGCTACGGTCGCGACTCGTGACCAGTCCAGGCTCCCTGCAGCGACGCCTTGGCGTGGCCGATGCCGTTGTGATCGGCGCCGACTCGATGATTGGTGCCGGTGTCTACGTGGCGTGGGCGCCCGCGGCTCGCGCCGCAGGCGAGTGGCTGTTGGTCGCACTCGCCATTGCCGGCTTCGTCGCCTTCTGCAACGCGACATCCTCGGCGCAGTTGGCGGCGATCTACCCGGAGTCCGGAGGCACGTACGTCTACGGTCGTCGACAACTCTCGCCCTTCTGGGGGCATGTCGCCGGGTGGGGCTTTGTCGTCGGCAAGACGGCGTCGTGCTCCGCGATGGCACTCACGCTCGGCACGTATCTGTGGCCGGAACAGCAGCGCCTCGCCGCCGCCTTGGCGGTGATGGCGATTACGGCCGTCAACATCGGGGGCTTGCAACGCACGGTGGCCGTCACGAAGGTGCTCCTCGTCGTTTCGCTTGTCGCGATCGGTTGCGTGATGTGGGTCGGCGTCACTGAGTCCCCGCAAGCCGGTGTTATCACGATTTCAAGCACTGACGCGAGTGTGCTTGGCGCTTTTCAGGCCGCCGGCTTTCTCTTCTTTGCCTTTGCCGGATACGCCCGGATCGCCACACTCGGCGAAGAGGTTCGAGACCCTGAGCGCACGATCCCCAGAGCGATTCCCCTTGCGCTTTTCGGCGTGCTTGCCCTCTACGGCCTCGTCGGCGCAGTCGCCATCGACTTCGGTGGTGTCGATCGACTTGGCGCCAGCGACTCACCGCTGCGTGATCTCGTCGGAAGCGTCGACTCGCCACTCGAGCCAATCGTCCAGCTGGGTGCGGGCATCGCGTCACTCGGCGTCCTGCTCAACCTCATCCCAGGCGTTTCCCGAACCACACTCGCAATGGCCCGCAACCGGGAGGTGCCCGGCTGGTTCGCCCACATCGATGAGAAGCGTTCCCTCCCGTTGCGGGCCGAACTCACAGTTGCCGCCGTGGTGGTCACGCTGGTGCTCACGATCGATATCACCAGTTCGATTGCGGTGAGTGGCGTGGCGGTGCTCCCCTACTACGCCGTCACCAACGCCGCCGCTCTCACGCTTCGACGCGATCAGCGGCGATGGCCCAGGCCGCTCGCCGTCGTCGGGTTGCTCGGCTGTGTTGTGCTCGTCGCAGCGCTTCCCCAATCGGCGCTCTTGGGCGGCGGTTTTGTGTTGGTGACCGGCGTGGCAGCTCGTCAGGTCGCGGTTCGCAGATCGGGCGACGACCGCCCGTAGTGCCGACGACTGCCTCGAGCAGTGGCAGACTGAAACCATGCAACGCATGCACGTCGGACTGAAGGTCAGCAACATTGACGAAGCGGTCGTCTTCTACTCCAAGCTCTTCGGCGCCGAGCCCGATCTCGTCCGCTCGGATTATGCGAAGTGGATGCTGGACGATCCGTTCGTGAACGTCAGCGTCGACCTCCATGGTGATGGCCCGGCCGGTTCCGCACACTTCGGACTCCAGCAGCCAGACGCTCCCGGGCTTGACCGTGCCCGTGAGCGCATCGATGGCGCATCGCTCGCCCGTAAGGACCAGAACGACCTCGTCTGCGGCTACCAACTCCAACACAAAAGCTGGGTGTTCGGTCCTGACGGTGAGGCCTGGGAGGTCTTCCACACCGAGGGCCTGGCACCCGACGGCACGTACGGCTGCGACGAGATGCCTGACGCTGGCAACGAGTGACCAGCGCCGTCGGTAGACCAGGCGCGCCCGTAGTCCGCTCGCGTCAGCCGATTGGGTTCTTGTACGTGTCGAGGTAGGTGATGTCCTCGACGGGCGGGCGCGATGCGGGCTTGAAGTCGGTGCCTTTCGTGTAGGCGACGGGAATAAGCCCGGCCTGGGTCATGTGAGGCGGGATGCCGAGCAGTTCGGCGGCTTCCCCCTCCAATCCGAGGTGGAGGGTGGTGTAGCAACTGCCCAGACCTCGGCTCCGAAGCGCCAGCTGGAAGCTCCACATCGCCGGGATGATGGAGCCCATCAAGCCCGCTGCGGCGTTGGTGATGCCCCCGCCGGCAGGGGCAGCAAGAGCCGGATCGTCGAGGCGACCGATGATCAACGGGATCACCATCACCGGGACCTTCTCGAGGTTCTGGGCGAGATAGTTGGCCGAATCCATGACCCGACCGCTCTGGGTACCAGCCGGCGTCTCTGCGGCGGCCGCCGCCAGGTAGTCGCCACCAGCTCGACGGTAGAGCTCGGCGAGACCTGCCTTCTTCTCGGCGTCCTTGACCACCATCCAACGCCAACCCTGGCGGTTCGAGCCGGTCGGGGCCTGAACGGCCAACTGCAGGCACTCAAGGATCACATCGTCGGGCACCTCGCGATCAAGATCGAGGCGTTTGCGGACGGCGCGGGTCGTTGAGAGCAGGGCATCGGTGTGGGTGAGATCGAACTCCATGCCCGCATCGTGGCATGGGACGGCGGGTCAGCGCCCGTATCGCACTTGGACGTGACGCCGACGTTCGGCTCGCTGCGCGGCGCGGGCATCGGCGCCGATCTGACCTGCGTCGAAATCCGGAATTGTGTTGGGCAGCGCACTGATGGAGACGAGCTCCGCCGTCGGTGCCTCGGCGGGTTGATCGTCGAGGCCGTCGAAGCGGAGTTGGACGATGCCCTTCGCCACCCCGGCGGGATCGAGCCAGTTCGCGTAGCCGGGATCTTCGAGGCTCACGACGAGGTACTGAACGCCGTCGGGGGCGTGATGGGCCTGCTGCGCAGTGATGCTGGAGGTCGCGCTTGCGTATTCGAGCGAGCCGAACCAGAGGTCGGCGAGCTGGCTGCCCTGATAGGGAGCGCCCGTGGGTGGAATGCGGATGACGAGGGCCTCGTCGGGGGCGAGGTCGTAGTGCCCGAGGGACATCCAGCGACCGACGACCCCGGCCTTCGCTCCGGGAGAGATAAGTGGCCCGAGGGTGTTGGCCTCGAGGAAGGTGAGTGGGCCGTTCTCGATGAGCTCCGGCCAGCAGCGAACCGACGAGGCGATGTCGTCGGCCGCGGCGCGGATTCGTGCGGCAACCGTCGTCGGCGAGTCTGTCGTCTTCCGGGCGCCCTCCCAGCCGACGCGATCGACGTAGACCGCTCCTGGATCCGTGTCGTCCCAGACCGACCAGATTTGGCGAATGTTGAGAATCGTCGCGTCGGGCGGATTCACGAGTGTGCCAGGGCCGGTCACATCGGGGCCGAGCTCCACCGTAAAGGTGCCGTCGTCGCCGAACGCGATGGCCTCGTCGGGCAGGTAGCCGACGCTGACGTCCTCTGCGCCATACGGCTCCCTGCTGTAGAGCTGAAGTTCGATGCGGGCAGCCGAACCCTTGCGGCCCCAAACCCGGTACGCCTCACCGCCTCGGATTGGGGCGAAGAGGTAGCGCTGGTCGGGATTGTCTCCCCCGGTGCGAATGCGATCGTCGAGCACCCGACCGAAGGGGTGGTCGGCATCTCGCAACAGATGCTCTTCGAAGCCCTTGACGAGCTGGCGGCCGAGATGCTGGTAACCGCGGGCGAGCCCTACGGCATCGTCGGCGGCGTGAAAGCGGTGAAGCTCCTCCCCCGCCTCCTCGAGTTGTCGGAGGAGATGCTGAAAGGCGCTGCGGAGTTCGTCGGCTTCGGCCATGAGCAGATGCTGTCACATCGGAAGGAGCGCTCCTGCATGGTCTCCCGCGCCAGGTCCCGCCGCTCGCTCGGCACGGTCGAGCTGACAATCCGGGCTGCGCTTACTGGCCGGCTCCGTGGATCGCCCGCCAGACCCGCATCGGCTTGACGGGGATGTCGACGTGGCGCACACCAAGGTGCTTGAGGGCATCGACGACAGCGTTCTGCACGGCGGGGGTGGAGCCGATCGTTCCCGCCTCGCCGATGCCTTTCACCCCGAGTGGGTTCCGGTCAGTGGGCGTCTCCATGGCGATGCGGTCAAAGCTCGGGAATTCTGATGCCGCCGGGATGGCGTAGTCCATGAAGTTGGCGGTCTGCGGGTTCCCCCATTCGTCATAGACGAATTCCTCCATCAAGGCCTGACCAACCCCGCCGCCCACGCCCCCGTGGACCTGACCATCAACAATGGTGGGGTTGACGATGATGCCCGCGTCGTCGCACGCCGCGTGCCGCACGAGCCTGACCTCGCCGGTATCGCGATCGACCTCGACCACGGAAAGATGCACACCGAACGGGAACGTTGCCGCCGACGGTTGAAANTCGTTCTCCGCGGCGAGCGGTTCGTCCGCCTCGGCAGCCTGCGCCGCGACCGCCGCCCAGCCGATGGTCACACTCGGTGAACCGGTCACGGCAAACGTCCCAGTGTCGGTATCGAGAACGATGTCCGCAGGATTGGCCTCGAGGACCTCGGCCGCGACCCCCTTCGCCTGCTCGACCACGGTCTTGGTCGCTTCCCAGATCGCAGTGCCGCCGACCTGCAGCGAACGTGAGCCCCCGGTGCCGCCACCCCGTTTGACCTCATCGGTGTCGCCGTGGCGAACCTCGATCTTGTCGACGGGAATGCCCGTGAGTTCGCTCGCGAGTTGGGCGAAGGTCGTGTAGTGGCCCTGGCCGTGGGCCGACGAGCCGGTGAGGAGCAGGGCGGTGCCATCGGGCTGAATCTCACAGCTGCCGAACTCCGACGCACTCAGTGGGTTGGTGATCTCCACATAGGCGGCCCAGCCGATCCCCAGCAGTGGCCTTGCCGGGTCGTCGATCCGGGCGGCTTGCTCCGCCCGAAGTGCATCGACATCGACGATCTCGAGCACCTTGTCGAGCGCGGCCTCGTAGTCACCCGTATCCATNTCGGCGCCGGTCTGGGTGACGTACGGGAAGTCGTCCTTGCCGAGAAAGTTNCTGCGGCGAAGCTCGGCCGGGTCCATACCGATCTCGGCGGCGTAGACGTCGATGATGCGTTCGAGCGCGAGCGTGGCCTCGGGGCGGCCCGCTCCCCGATAGGCGCCGACGGGAGTCGTGTTGGTCACGACCGACTCACCCGAGGCGTCAACGCGGTCGAGGGCGTAGTTGCCGCTCGCCATGATCCGACCGAACATCGGAAGCACCGAGCCGATCGCCGGATAGGCGCCGGCGTCTTGCATGATGTGCACCCGGTAGGCCTGAAGGTCACCCTTGCGGGTGCCTCCGAGCGCAACTCGGTAGTCGAGGCTGCGGCCGTGCGACAGGTTGGTCATGGACTCCGATCGGGTCTCGACCCAACGAACGGGTCGACCGCTCGCCCGAGCGGCAGCGCCGACGACAAAGTCCTCCACATAATTGGCGTTCTTCCCGCCGAATCCCCCGCCGACATCGGGCGTGATGACTCGACATTGCTCCGGCGCGAGGCCAAATGCGGCAACGAACCCGTCACGGGTGCGATGCGGGAACTGGGTGCATGCCCAGACGGTCAGGTGATCGTTCTCCCACACAGCGACGGTCGCACGCGGCTCGATCGGGGCAACCGACAAGCGAGGGTTAGTGAACTCGAGCTCGACGACCACCTCGCAACCGTCGGTCACGTCACCTTCGACACGTGATGGCATCTGGAACGAGCGGTTCGTACCGAGGTCCGGGAAGAGCAGAACGTCCTCGGCCATCGCGTCCGGGATGGCCACGACGGCATCCAGGGGTTCGATCTCGGCCCAGATCATCTCGGCGGCGTCGACGGCTTGGGCGCACGTCTCGGCGAGCACGACGGCGTACGGCTCACCGACATAGCGGACACGGTCGGTGGCCAACCAGGTCCGGGTCATGCCCTGGTTGAGCATCGGGTTCCCNGGGGGCTCAGGNGAAAGCTCGAGATCTNCAGCGGTGTAGACGGCAGCNNCTCCTGGCATCGTCTGTGCCTCGGAGGTGTCGATCGACTCGATCACGCCGTGGGCCATGACGGACCGGACGAACACGGCGTGGAGCGCGTCGGTCGGACCAACATCGGCGACGTACCTCCCGCCTTCGGTGAGGAGGGCGGGATCTTCCTTACGGACGACACGGGTGCCGATCATCGACATACGAGCTCCTTGCGGGCCGGGAGGAGCCGAGNGTATGCACACTCCTTCTTGGTGTTGGGGTCCGCCGTGGGCGCCTTCGCTAGGGTCCCCGCTGTGCAGATCGACCTGATGACCGGTGCCAGTTCGTGGGAGGACGCCGCCGACCTCGCTCGCAAGCTTGAGGGTGCCGGCTTCAGCGGCATGCTCTACACCGAGACCACCCAGGTTCCTTGGATGCAGATTGCCGCCGCCTCGATGGCAGCGCCGAGCCTGTTTTTCACGACCGGNATCGCCGTAGCGTTTCCGCGTAGCCCAATGCTCTCGGCTGCGATGGCGTACGAGATCACCGCCAACACCGGGGGTCGCTTCCGCCTTGGCCTGGGTTCCCAGGTCAAGGCGCACGTTGAGCGCCGCTACAGCGCTGACTTCGATCGACCGGCGGCCCGGATGCGGGATTATGTCGAGGCGGTCAAGGCGGCCTGGCGGGCCTTCANTCGCGAGGAGCGGCTTGACCACCATGGCGAGTTCTACGAGATGACCTTGTTGCCGCCGGACTGGGCGCCCCGCCGCCACGACTTCGAGATGAAGGTCGACATCTCTGCGGTCGGGCCGATGATGACGAAGGTTGCGGCCCAGGTCGCCGACGGCGTTCACGTGCATCCGTTGCACTCCATGGCCTACCTCGAGAAGCGTCTTCTCCCCGATCTCGCCGCCGGCGCAGNCGAAGTCGGGCGAGACCCGACCGAGGTCGAGTTGATCGTCCCGGTCTTCGCATGCCCGGGCGATACCCCTGAGGAACGGGCAGCCGATGTCGCCACCGCGCGCCGCCAGATTGCGTTCTACGGGTCCACCCCCAACTATGCGTTCCAATTCGATGACCTCGGGTTCGGCGGCACGACCGGCCGCATCCGGTCGAAGTTCAAGGCAGGTGAGCTCGACACGATCGGCGACGTGATCACCGATGAGATGCTCGACCACTTTGCGGTCGTGGCGCCGTGGGACGAACTCGCAGACGCCCTGATCAGCCGATACGCGGGCCGGGCGGCCCGAGTCGTGATGTATCTCGGCGAGAACCGCATGCGCACCGACCCACAGCACCTCGCTCGATGGGGCGAGGTGGCCCGAGCCGTCCAGGAGGCCCGATGAACGTCGATCGCTATTCGCAGGAGTTTGAAACGCTCACGTTCTCGAACCCGGCCGACGGGGTCCTGCAGATCACGATGGAGGGTCCAGGGCTCAACTCGGTCGATCCGCGCAAGCACCGGCAGCTCGCCGACGTGTGGTCCGCAATCGACCGTGACCCTGACGTACGGGTGGCCTTGCTCGCCGGTGCTGGCAAGGGTTTTTCGTCCGGTGGCAGCTTCGAACTACTTGATGCCATGACCGAGGACTATGGCACTGCGCTGGAGGTCCTTCGGGAGGCGAGAGATCTCGTCAACAACGTNATCAACTGCTCCAAGCCGATCGTTTCGGCGATGTGGGGGCCGGCGGTAGGCGCCGGGCTCGTTGCCGGCCTGCTTGCCGACGTCTCCGTCGCCGGCAAGGCAGCACGGATCATCGACGGCCACACGCGGCTCGGCGTGGCGGCTGGAGACCACGCCGCCATCTGCTGGCCACTTCTGTGCGGGATGGCGAAGGCAAAGTACTACCTACTCACCTGCCGCGATCTCTCCGGTGAGGAAGCCGAGCGCATCGGCCTCGTGTCGATCTGTGTCGACGACGAGGGGGGTCCACAAGCGATCCTTGACGAGGCGCTTGCCGTTGCGACCGAGCTCGCCGACGGTGCCCAGCAGGCGATCCGATGGACCAAGCACACGCTCAATTACGCCTACCGCCAACTCGCGCCAGCATTCGAAGCGTCGCTGGCCTATGAATTCCTCGGCTTCCAGGGCCCCGACGCGCTCGAGGGAATCGCAGCCGTACGTGAGAAGCGGCCCGCCGACTTTCGCGGTGGCCCGACCAGCGAATGAGCCCGCACCGTTCGCTGGCACCTTCCCGACGGGCATCGTGATGTCGGCGACGGACACCACTCGGACGCGCGTGCGCACGAACCGCTCCGCACAGATGGTCCTCGGGTCCTTCCTGGCCGGTGTCCCTGCGCTGTGGTGGGGGTACGGCACCGACATCGATACCGCGAACGTCCTTCGGGCCGGTCGGTCCTTCTTCGACGGCGACTACCAACTGTCTCGCCCGCCGGGCAACTTCCCCTACGAAATCGCCGCCTACGTTCTGGATTCGGTGGGGGGCGCGCCCCTTCTTGTGCTTTCGTCAATGGTGGCCGCGGCCGTTGCGCTCCTTCTTCTCGCGGGACTTGTCCGACGTGAAGGTCACGACCCACTTCCCGTTCTCGCGGTCGTCGCCTTGTCTCCGTGGTGGTGGGTCGCATCGACCTCCACTGGCGACTATCTCGTGGCGGTCGCGCTCGTTCTCGGCGGCGCGCATGCCCGACTCGTCGGCCGCTCGTTCATTGCCGGGGTCTGCTTCGGACTCGCCATCGGAATCCGGGCCTCGACCGTCGGTTTGGTCGGCGCGTGGATACTCGCTGAGCTCTGGCGCAATCGCAGCCAGTTGCCAATGCTCCTCCGCGTGGGGGGCGTGACGGTCGCCGTCGGAGCCCTCTGCTTCGTTCCGGCCTGGCTTTCCGCGGACCAGTCCTTTGCGTTTGTCACCACCGAGACCCAAGTCACCAGCCTCACGACGCTCGTCGGTCGGTGGGGCGTGAAGAATCTTGCCTTCTGGGGCCCCTTCACCTTGCTCGTTCTCGCGGCGTGGTTCTTCCAATGGCTCCCGTCCTTGCGATCCGCGTGGGCCGATTCGCTCCTGACGCGCTTTTCGTTGATCGGTCTCGTCTGGGTCGAGTTGGTGTACTTGCGGTTTCCGTGGAAGCCGCTCCACCTGCTCCCAGCGCTCGTTTTCGTGGCGTTGCTCGTCGGCCGAAGTGAGCGCCGATTCGCCTATGCCGTCGCCGGCGGCTTGGCGCTCAATGCGTTTGTCGCGCTCACCGTTGCTGCGCCGGATGTCCCCCATCGGGCTACGACCGGCGATCTCGATGTGCAGTTGCGCCGCGGCGTTCTGATCACCGATATCGAATGCCGACTCGAGGACGGTGCGTTGGGTGAGTGGCCTCCGATCGCCAGTGACGAGGCTTACGACCGGTCGGTCGGCATCTTTGATTGCCAAACCCAGCTCTGGCGTTCGGGACCCCGCGTACCGATCGATCAGAGCGACGCAGTTGTGCAGATGTTCGGCGCGCCGGGACTCGACGGGGCAGAATGACGCCGATGAGAAGAGCGCTGTACCTCCAGGATGCCCACCCGATTCGCGACGCGATTGCGTATACCCAGTACGCCGAGGAGAAGGGTTTCGAGGCGGTGTGGCAGGCCGACTCCCGCCTTGTGCGTGAGGCAGGCGTGCCGATGGCGGCGTTTGGGGCGACAACCGACACGATCAAGATCGGTTCCGGTGTCATCGATGTCTGGACCCGTAACCCCGCCCGTCTTGCCTCCATGTTCTCCACGCTCGACGACTTGGCGCCTGGTCGCATCATCTGCGGCCTGGGAGCCTGGTGGGATCCGTTGGCGGCGAAGGTCGGCGTCGACCGCAGCAAGCCGATCCGGGTGATGCGTGAAGTCGTCGAGGCTGTTCGTGCCTTGCTCAACAACGAGACGGTGACGATGGACGGCTACTTCGTGCATCTCGATGGCGTCGAACTCGACTATGTCCACCAAGAGCGACGATCCAAAGACGTGCCGATCTACATCGGTGCCACGGGAATGCAGATGATGCAGCTGACCGGCGAGATCGCCGACGGGGCGGTTCTGAACTATCTCGTCTCGCCCGAGTACAACCGTCAAGCGGTCGAGAACCTGGAGGTCGGTGCTGCGAAGGCGGGCCGGTCACTCGACGAGATCGATCGTCCCCAACTCGTCGTGTGCTCCGTGGATCATGACCGCCAGGCGGCGCTCGACAGCGCCCGCCTCCTCGTCACGCAGTACCTGGGCCAGCAGCCGCACATCATGAAGGCGAGCGGAGTGCCGCAGGAACTCCTCGACGATGTCGCCGAGGTCCTTACCTGGCCGGCAACGCATGAACAGGTGGTCGAGGCGGCGAAGCGAGTGCCGGATGAGGTCGTGCAGATGATCACGGCGTCGGGGACGCCCGACGAGGTACGCGCCAAGGTTGCCGAGTACGAGGCGGCTGGCTGTACGTGCCCGATCCTCTATCCGCTGGGCGACGTCGAGTTGATGATCGACACGTTCGCCGTCTGAGGCAGCGACGTCAGCCGCTTGTAGGAGCGGTCGTGCCGCCGACTGGCATCGCCGGCATGCCGAGCTTCGTGTGGTCCCACGAGCGCACTCGGCTCACGTTCAACCGGACCGCCACCCGTTTGTTGAGCATCACTTCGACGAAGGGCTTGACCTCGTCGGAGTACGGGCCGTTGTAGCGCTCCCAGACATTCACGCCCAGCGCCCAGAGGGCGTCGGGATCCTCGATCACGTCGGCGGTACCTTCGAGCGCAACACCTCGCAGGGTGTCATAGGTGAGCCCGTCTTCGACCATCACCGTCATGCGGTTGTCGCGGCGGAGGTTCACGACCTTCTGCGACTTTGCCTTCGTCTCGAACCACACCTCGCCGTCGATGAGTCCGAACCACATCGCCACGAGGTGCGGCATCCCGTCGGGTCCGATCGTCGCCATGGTTGCGGTGCGGCTCTGCTCGAGGAAGTCCTGAACCTCGGCGTCGGACATCTCGATCTGCGAACGCTGTTTCTCACCCATGCGGCGACGGTAGTCCTGACCGGCCGTCGTTTCGAACTCTCCAGGGTCGGGGCGATGGGGCCGACGGTCATGCTCGGTCGACCGACGTCCGTCGCCCTGCTACAACCGCAACGTGAGTGATCTTCTGCACCTTCCGGCGAACACGACACCCGACGCCATCTGCGACGCGATCGCCGAGCACGGTGGCGTGATCATCGACGATCTGCTCGACATTGAGACCCTCACCACGCTGGAGGCGGAACTGCGCCCCTACCTCGAGGCGTGCGCCAGCGGCACCAACGCGTTCGCAGGCTTCAGGACCAAACGGATCGGCGCGCTGATCGCTCGCTCCCCGACGAGTCGGCGGCTCGCCACTCACCCACTGGTGACGTCAGCCTCGTCGCAGTACCTGGCGCCGTATTGCGATCACCACCAACTCCATTTCAGCCAGGCGGTGGCGATCGGCCAGGGCGAAGGCGCCCAGATGCTTCATCGCGATCGCGGCGTCTGGGGGTCGACTCTCACCCGAGCGGTCGAAACCCAGTTCAGCACGATCTGGGCGCTCACCGATTTCACGCACGAAAACGGCGCTACTCGGATCGTTCCTGGTTCGCATCGGTGGGAGAAGGACCGTCAGCCCACCGACGACGAGATCGTCTCGGCCGAGATGCGGGCGGGTTCCGTGCTGCTCTACAACGGCACCGTTCTCCACGGTGGCGGCGAGAACACGACGATCCACGAACGCGTCGGTGTCCTCCTCCATTACACCCTCAACTGGCTGCGACAAGAGGAGAACCAGTACCTGTCGTGTCCACCCGAGATCGCCAAGGGGCTCGACCCAGAGCTGCGGGCGCTGATGGGCTACACGCTGGGCGGTCCGGTGCTCGGTTTCTACTCGACGCCCGGTGCGCCTGGTCAAGGGGTGGAGCTCGCGCCTCCAGAACGGCTGTTCGAGACCACAACAACCAGCGACACCGGGCCAGACGCGATCTGATCTCCCGCCTAGGGTTCGCTGCATGCGCCTGCCCGACTTCCGGCTCGAGACCCACTTCGCACGGTGGGAGTTCACAGCCGAGCATCATTTGACGGCATCCGATGCCGAGGCGATGTCGATGCGGGAGCTTCTCGCCTTCGGAACTGCGGCTCAACGCGACGCGTTCGAGAATCTGTGGCTCGGTTACACGGAAACCTGGGGTGCTCCGGATCTCCGAGAGGCGATTGCGGCGACGTACGACACGATCTCAGCGAACCAGGTCCTTGGGTTTGCCGGAGCGAGCGAGGGCATCTTCGCGGCGAACAACGTGCTCCTCGACGCCGAGAGCCATGCCGTGGTGGTGACACCCAACTACCAGAGCCACGAATCACTGCCCTCAGCCATCTGCCACGCCACCGGCGTTCCGCTCGATCCCGACGACGGCTGGTCGCTCGACGTCGACCGTGTCGCCGCCGCAGTCCGGCCGAACACCAAGCTCGTCACGATCAATTTCCCGCACAACCCGACGGGAGCAATCCTCGACCGGGAGCGTTACGACGCCCTGATCGAGCTGTGTCGACATCACGGACTGCATCTTCTTCACGACGAGATCTTCCACGGACTCGGACCGACCGGAACGGAGCATCTCCCCTTCGTGGCTGACGTCTACGAGAAGGGGCTGTCCCTCAACGTGATGTCGAAGGCCTACGGGCTACCGGGGCTTCGACTGGGGTGGATTGCCTCGCATGACACGGAGGTGCTGTCGCGGATGGAGCGGATGAAGCACTACCTATCGATCTGCAACGCCGCTCCCAGCGAACGACTTTCGATCATTGCGCTCGAGAACCGCCAAGCGATCATTGCGCGCAACAATGCGATCATCGACGAGAACCTTCCGAAGTGGGATGCCTTCTTCGATCGCTTCGATGGGTTGTTTGAGTGGCAGCGGCCTGATGGTTCCTGCATGGGCTTCCCCCGCTATCTCGGGGCCGAGGGCGTCGAGGAGTTCTGTCGGCGCCTCGTCGAGGAGGCGGGCGTGTTGCTGCTGCCTTCAACGATCTACCGGTCGGAGGTCGGACCGTCATGCCCCGACCGCTTCCGGCTCGGTTACGGTCGGCGCGACCTCGACGAGGGGCTTGCTGCCATGGCGGATCACATCGATCGCCGCGTGGGTGCCGGCTCGTGAGCGCCGCCGCCGTGATGCGAGCTCAGACCGGCGACTCCGCTGGGCAGTGACCGCAACGCCCTGACA